>JBBRJW010000347.1:0-4504 GCA_038218705.1 Chthonomonadales bacterium
TCATCTTTCTCGACGAGCCCACGGTGGGGCTCGACCCACAGAGCGCGCGCTCCATGCAGGATATTCTTCAGGGCCTGAGCCACCAGGGGATTACAGTTTTTGTCTCCACGCATATTCTGAGCATCGCAGAGAAGATGTGCGACCGAATGGCGATCGTAAACCATGGCCGGATTGCTGCGGAAGGAACGCTCTCCGAGCTGAGGAAAATGGGCTCGCGGGCATCGGTTGACAGTGCGATCGAGACGCCTCTCAGTCTGGAAGAGATCTACTTCCAGGTTACGCGGGAAGCCGCGATTTGAAAGAAGAGCGATGTCACAACCACAACGTCCTCCGCGTCCGCGGTTCTGGACGACATACTCCCTATTCCTCTCCGTACTGTTTCTCGTGTACGCCGGGCTCGCGCTGCGAAGCTCCGCACTGCTGCGCCGTGAACAGCAGCTGATTGCGCGCGACATGAGCGCCCTCAAGGGAGGACCGCAGGCAGCACGGGGAACGTTCGACGCTGATATCTCCCGCGCTCGGACGGACCCATCCGTCTGGATCCACATTATTCAAGCCTGTCGGCAGGCGAAACAGCCGGGACTGGGCGTGGAGTATGGGGAGCGAGCCGTGGCGGCGCTCAAGGGTGAGACCCCGCAGATTCGCGCTGCAATCTACAGCGAGCTGATGGCCGCATATCAGGATGCGGACCCGACACGTCCCAATCTGAAAGCGACCGCGGCCGCCCACGAAATGCTCAAGCTCACTCCGGACGACCCTGAGGCGCTGAACGCGGCAGGGTATGTGCTGGCGGACAATAATGTGGAGCTCGATCAGGCACGCGTCGATATTACGCGAGCGCTGCGGATTCTGCATGAGCAGAGCAGCGACGATAACCCCACGACACTCATGGCCCTTACGGAGGACAGCTATGGCTGGCTCCTATACCGCGAAAAGCAGTACCTCCGCTCGCTGGCCGTGCTGGAACAGGCGGTCGCGGACCTGCCGTCAGGAAGTACGACGGACGGCTCTGCCGATCTCTACTACCACATTGGAATGGCCGCTCGCGCGGCGGGACGCATCACGCGCTCGCGCCAGGCATTTCTGGTAGCCCTGACCTATGACCCCGCACATGCTCAGGCGCGGGCCGAGCTCGCCACTCTTCCCCCGGATCCTCCCTCTCCGCCACCGTCCGACCCGAGCCTTTCCGGCGGTCCTGCGCCGGCATCCACGCCGGCGCCTCTCCATTAGCCTGAGAAAACCGAAAGTCGGCTTACGATTTTCTTAAATTCCCTGATCGCCAACCTTGACAATCTCCCCTGCGGCGGATAATATGAGTCCAGGTGCACCGAGGAAGGGAGTCTCATGGCGCGGCAGCTTTCGAAATGTCCAGTTTGTGATTCCGGCACGCGCGTTTCGGAAGTCTCCTGCGACCGATGTGGAGCGCAGGTCCGTGCAAACTTCGATCCTTGCCCCTTCTGTCGCCTGCCCGCCGAGCACTTGAGTTTTCTCGATACGTTTCTTCGCTGCGAGGGTAACCTGAGCCGCGTTGAACGTGAGCTCGGGATCTCTTATCCCACCGTCCGCGGCCGATTCAGTGCCGCACTGGCGGCTCTGGGCTTCTCGAACCCGGCGCCCGCATCGCATCAGCCCGATCCGGCCGAGCGCCGGCGAACAATTCTCGACCGCCTCGCGTCGGGCGATCTCTCTGCGGCCGAGGCCGCGGAAGCGCTCCGGGCTGTTGAGGCTCCCCCGAACGGAAAGGACGTAGGGTCCAATGGATGACGGTACTATGACGGTCCTGCAGATGCTGCAGGATGGCAAGATCTCTGCCCGCGAAGCCGAGACGCTCATTGCTGCGCTTCGTGGCGAGGCCGCACCGCCGGTCGATTTACCGCCGGCCGCCGGGAGCGCTGCTCCGAGCCCCGATACGCCCCGCGCTCCCGCTGACTTCTTCGGGGGCCTCAAACCGCCTAAGATTGACTTCGACAACCTGGGCGACCGGATCTCTCGAGCCGTGTCACGCGTGCAGCCGGAGAAGATCGTCAGCAAAATTCAGGACCAGATCCGCACGGCCACACGCGCAGGAGCAAATTGGAGCGCCAGCGTAGGCCAGAAGGTGCGTGACTGGGCCGATACGGCTGCCGAGCGGCCGGTTAACAGCGCCCACAGCCCCGAAAAGAGCGACACGCACGAGCAGGAGTTCCACCTGGACGCTGGCGCGGCGGTGACGATCGAGAACTCGCTCGGTGACATCTCCATTCATGGCGCGGGCGATGGGCCGGCCACTCTGATTGCCCGCAAAATGGTATGGCACCTGCGGGCCGAGGAGCTCACCGCGACGCTGGAGCGAATCGCTGTCACGAGTAACGGCACCGACGGTCGTCTCGACATCCGGACGAGCGCCCCGGAAGGCTTTGGTGACGGAGTGGTTGATCTGGAGCTGCGACTGCCGTCTGGCGTCAGCTGCCGGGCAAGCACCCCGTTCGGCAAGATAACCGCCGTCAGCCTGAATGGTCGCGTTGAGACAGTGAGCCGCTCGGGCGACATTCATCTCCAGGATATCGGCGGTGAGCTGCGGGCCGAGACCGCCTCAGGCTCCATTCAGGCGGAGCGACTTCGCGGAGCGGTAATGGTAGCGACCCAGAGTGGGGCCATCCGTGTATCGGAGGCATCCGAAGGGGCCGTTGCGAACAGCGCGAGCGGCGACGTTCGGCTTACAGATATTCAGGGCGGCCGGGTCGAGTGCAAGTCCGTCTCCGGCGACGTGACGGCTGAGCAGATCGGTACCTATGCCCCGGTGGAGATCGTGGTGGAGTCAGTCAGTGGTGATGCGCTGCTGAAGAAAGGCCGTGGAAGCGTCTCGCTGAAGTCTGTCTCCGGGAGTGTTGCAGGCTCTGATCTGATCGCCACGCGCGTTCAGGCTCAGACTGTGAGCGGTGATCTTCGTCTCGCGTTTGCAGAGCCATTCTCCGGCCTGCTCCACGTGAATACCGTTTCAGGCGGCACCACCATCGCGCTGCCGGAGGGGAGCAGTCTTCGGGCCGCGCTCACAACCACCTCAGGCACGATCCGCTGCGATCTCGACGCGAAAGACGTCGTCTCGACAGAGACGCTCTGGTCTGGTGAGCTCGGAACCGGTGAAGGCAGCCTCAACGTGACCACGATCTCCGGCGATACACGTTTGCAGCGGAGCTGAGGGGGCACTGATGCAAGAGGAGAGAGACAGGATTCTGAGGATGGTTGCCGACGGGACCATACGGCCCGTGGAAGCCGCACAGCTTCTGGCGGCGCTGTCCGACAAGCCTGCCGCCCAGCGGCTTCCGTCAAAACCGGAGAGCGCGGCTCCGCCGCCGGTGAAGCCCAAGGGAATCGAAGTAGACATGCTGAGGCCCGACGGCTCGCACGTCCGGGTCGAGGTGCCTACAAATCTGATCCCCATGTTCTGGCAGATAGCCAGGGTCGCTATCCGGGAGTCGGCCCGAACCGCCGCCTCGGAGACCTGGGCGGGCGCGAAGATCGTGGCGCGACGGCAGGTGAAATCTGGCGCGCTGGCGGTGAAAGAGGCGTTTGGGCGGAACCAGGGTGGCCATCCGGATCAACAGGCCCTCTCGGGACCTTCGGCCGAGACAAACAGCATTGAGGCTCGGCGAAGTATCATTCGGATGGTGCAGAATGGCCGGCTGACGCCGGCCGATGCGGAGCGCCTGATCCGCCAGCTCGATCGGCCTGCGCCGCCGGCCTAGCAGACGGCCGCTCCGCACAGGCCCTCTGGCGGTGCAGCAATCGAAAGAAGCCCCGGGAGCAGCGCGCTCACGGGGCTTCGTCACGTCCAGTACGAATAGCGCACTTAGCCAACGAGCTCTTCCGGCCTGAACCAGAGCGCGATCTCGGCGGCCGCAGTCTCTGGAGCATCCGATCCGTGCACCAGGTTCGTCTGCAGCTCGGTCGTGAAATCGCCTCGAATTGTGCCTGAAATCGCCTCCGCCGGCTTGGTCGCCCCGATCATATTTCGACTGAGCTTGATGGCATCGCTCGCCTCCCAAACCATGGCCACCACGGGCCCGGAGGTGACGAAGTTGACGAGCTCCCCGAAGAAGGGGCGCTCCCGGTGGACCGCGTAGTGCGCTTCGGCAAGGGCTCGATCCGGCCGGATCATCTTCATGCCGACCAGCTTCAGGCCCCGTGTCTCAAACCGTCGTATGATCTCTCCAGCGAGCCGACGCTGGACGCCGTCGGGCTTCACCATGATAAAGGTTCTCTCTGTCGCCATTGTAATCACGCTCCCCTTCGTTCCATTTCGCTGCTCGGTCGAGCGCCGCCCCAGATTATGCGGCTACGGGCGCAGTTTTGTCAATCGCGCGCCTGCAGCCCTGTCGGAGTCAGAGCCTCCTTCCCCGAACGAGGGAGGAACTGCCATCGCCGTGCGGAACTGCATGGTGTAGATCGCCGCACGGACACTGCGGCTGCAGGAGGTTGCGATGAGTACAGATTCGAGCCGAATTGCACAGGTCGCCTGCTTCAC
>JBBRJW010000348.1:0-4495 GCA_038218705.1 Chthonomonadales bacterium
CCGCAGCGACTTCATCATACAGCCAGAGGCCCAGCAGAACCACACCTATGGCATCGCCTCCTGGATACCCTTTTATGGCACAGGCGCCACGGGGTTCGATCCCTATACGTACCAGAGTCAGATGTGCCCCCACATCACCAGCGGATACGATATGCGCATTGCCGACCAGGATTGGCCCACGGCGCGCCGCCTCAACGGCCTCTGGCGAGAGGTGGCCGACAACTACTCTGGCGACTACTACCCGCTGACCTCATACGGCGAGACGAACGACATCTGGGTGGCCTGGCAGTTTGACAGGCCCGAACGTGGGGAGGGAATGGTGCAGGCCTTCCGGCGCCCGGACAGCCTTTACGAAGCAGCACGGTTTGTGCTGCATGGGCTGGAACCGGACGCCCGCTATACCGTCACCGAGCTGAACAGCGGCGAGGCCCGAACTCTGAGCGGGCGCGCGCTGATGGACCCGGGCCTGCTGGTGACGCTCCCAGCCCGTCCATCGGCTGCACTGCTCACCTACCGCAAAGTGAGATGATCGAAATCGGGCTCCCTGGCCCGGCCAGTTCGCGGTACAGCTTGGTCAGCCATCTTCGTGCAGCCGAAGCACGCAAGGAGCCTGGCAGGCAAGCGGACCGTTGCGCCAACGGCCCCAAGGTGATATACTCGGTCTAAGACGCGCTGCGATCGTGCAGTGCCCCCTCTTGCTCGCCTCCCGGGAGGTACCCTCGTATGAAGATTCGATCACTCGCGATTTCGGCAGCGGCCACCACGACGGCGGGGCTCCTGCTCGCGCTCTCCGGCTGTGGGGGCGGGGGCGGCGGCTCTGCTGCGCCCGGCGGTGGCAATCCGCTCGCGGCGGGCAGAAGCGCCCTTAACGAGCTGGCAAACGGACAGACCGCCACCACCAGCACAACCTTGAACAGCGCCCTCACCCTCTTCCAGCAGGCGTCAGCGGCGGACCCGAATAGCTCGGAGGCCGCGTTTGGAACGGCCGTCCTACTGGTGGGCAACGTCACTGAAGGGATCGATGGCGATGCTGTCGGGCCCATTGCTATGGGTGGCTCCGGCTCGGGCTCAGCCGGAAGCGCCGGCGCGGCGCGCGCCACGCGGCGCGACGTCTCCTCAGGAGGCTCCACTGGCGGCTCCTCGGGCAGCACCGGACCAGGGGACTTTACTCCGCCGGCCCCGCCGACCGACGGTGTCATCGTCCCCGGCCTGCCGGGCGCGGGAACGGCAATGCCGATTCCAGCGGATCATACTCTCGGCCTTCTCTGGTTCCTCGATCGCAGCCTCAGCAATCCCAACACGCTGCTCCACATGCTCGCGCCGATCAGCGACCTGCGCGTCGGGCTAGTGCCGTTCTATGGTTACAGCTCCGACAATCAGGATATTCCGCGGCGCTTGAAGATGCTCGATACCCTCACTCAGGCCGCCGCTCTTCTGCAGAAGGTGGAGGCCGACCCGAATTTCAGCATTAGCCTCCCCGCGCCGGACCAGGCCAACAAGAGTGTGGTTGTCGGGGTACCCGAAGCGAATCTCTTTGAGGCATACGTCCAGTCGCTGCGCGTCTCGCTCGCGCTCTCACTCGCCTACGTGCGCGATCCGGGCGCAAACGGGCTGCTCCCGCCCCCGGCGCCCGTAGTGGGCGGCGTTGGAAGCGGCACCGGCGACAGCACCACCGCGTCGCCGCCCGCCCCACCGATCTTCGGACGCGCTGCTCTGGGCCGGGCCGACGTGACTCCGACGATCCCGCCCTCGCCCTTCCAGTTTCTGGACAAGGACCACAATGGCGTGCTGACACCGGATGAGTACATGCCGCCGAGCCCCTTCCTCACTCTGCGAGATTCCACGCTGCTGAAGACCGCCCAGCTCGCCCTATATGCGGTGGCCGATCGCGAATCGAAGGGTGTCGCAGGGGTAATGGCCCGGCCCGCTGCTGGCGCATTTCTCGTGCCGAATACGCCCGCGATGCAGCCACTGCTCGTAAATCTGCGCGACAAGGTCATCCCGGTTCTGCAGAAGGCTGTCACGGGCCCGATAACGCTCGACGTTCCACGCTACCAACCAATCCCGCTGGTAGCCGTGGGGGGCGGCAAATCGCTCGTAGCGCCGCAGATATCCGCCGGCGCAATCTTCTCCTCCAATCCCTCGGGCCCCGACGCGCCTCCCATGCCGCCGCAGGTCACTACGGATTCGGTCACCATCAACCTCGCGGCCTGGTTCGCAAACCCGCCGGCGGACCTGAAGGTGTTCGCGCCAACGTACTATCTCGACTCAATCGGCTATCCCGACTTCAGACGCACCACCTACCCGGACCCCACATTCGGCGGGCTCTTCCCGAACGGATTGCCCGAAGCGCTCCGGCTCTAGTCCGGTTCCATGGAACTCAATCAGATCGAAGTCACCTACCATTCGCCGGCGCGGAGCATCACTGCCCGCGCCGGCGATACACTGCTCGATGCCGCGCTCGATCACGGGATCGACCTGCCTCACGAGTGCGGAGGCAATTGCGCCTGCACCACGTGCCAGGTCGAGGTGATGGAAGGCGTATCCGCTCTCTCTCCGATGGAGGAGGTGGAGCGCGAGCGACTGGAAACCGCCGATGAGCGTGCCCCCCACGCACGCCTCGCCTGCCAGGCCATCCTGCGAGGCGGACCGGTGGTCGTGTGCATCGTCGAGAATCGTCGATAACCCATGGGGCATGTCCGCCCCGACCTCCACTGCTATCTTCTCGGCACGGATGAGCGCGGCCCGCCGTCGCCACGCGACTCAGATTGCGCGTCTGCATCGAGCGCGGAGTCATGGTTGACCTGCCGCCAATGCTGCCGCCGCAGGTAAAATAGTGCATGCCGCCGCGCGCGGCGCGATGAAACGAACATGAGGAGGCGACTGCCATGAAGTACCGCACCCTGGGACGAACCGGCTGGGAGATCAGCGAGATTGGCTACGGAGCGTGGGGCATCGGCGGCGGATGGGGCGCCACCGACGATAGGGCGGCCAACCAGGCGCTCCACCGCTATCTCGATCTGGGCGGAAACTTCATCGATACGGCCTACGGCTATGGCGATGGCCACAGTGAGCGCCTCATCGGGCAGGTGCTGCGGGAGCGCGCCGTGGCCGGAGACAACGGGCGCGTCTTCGTCGCCTCCAAGGTCCCGCCAAAGACGATGAAGTGGCCACTCCGCCCTACCGTGCCCGTTACAGAGAGCTTCCCGGTCGATTGGGTCATCGCCTGCGCCGAGCGGAGCCTGAAGAACCTCGGCGTCGAAACGCTGGACCTGCTGCAGCTCCACGCCTGGACCGACGAGTACAACGAACAGCTCGACTGGTACGAGGCGCTCGTGAAGCTGCGCGAGCAGGGCAAGGTGCGCGCGTTCGGCGTCTCCATTAACGACTACGTGCCGGAGAGCGGGGTCCGTCTGGCTCAGTCCGGCCGCGTGGATGCCATTCAGGTGATCTACAACCTCTTCGAGCAGACTCCGGAGCAGGCGCTCTTCCCCGCGGCGCTTGCCAATGGCGTTGGCATCCTGGTGCGTGTGCCGTTCGAGGAGGGCGCGCTCACGGGCGCGCTCGTGCCCGGAGCGCAGTTCCACCCGGACGACTGGCGCGGCGCGTACTTCACGCCCGAGCGGCTGGCCGAGGTAGAGCGCCACGTCGCGCCCCTGCGCGACCGGCTCACACCGGGTACGCCCTCGCTCCCGCTGCTGGCGCTCCGCTTCTGCCTCCACCATCCGGCGGTATCGGCCGTGCTCCCCGGAATGCGCAAGCTCCCGAATGTTGAGGCAAACATGTCTGCCCCGGACGTGGCCCTCACGCCGGACGCGATATCGGCGCTTCGAAGCGCGGATTGGGACCATGGGTGGACATATCCCTGGTGCGAGGGAGTCTGAATTGGAGACGCGCCGAAAACTGGTCACCCTGCTGCTGGTCGTGCTGGGAGTTCTGGGCTACGTCGCCTTTGCGCGAACCGCGGCCCGTCGGGCGAAGCAGATCGTGGTCACTCCGGATGGCGCGCTGCTCACCCTCGAGTACGCGGATATTGGCCGGGTCCATGTGCTGATGCGAAGGCCGGGGACGCTCTGGGGGCTCTTTATGCCCCCGCGGGAGGTCGCGCGCGAAACGAGCCCCACGGAGACTGTAGCGCTCTGGTTCCATGTGCAGGCCACTCACGCCCAGCCGACCGCAGGTCCGGCCGGAGCTGCGGCCGGCCCGCCGGCTGGGATCTGGTGGGATTGGGTGGAAGCAACCGATGATGCCGGCGGGCGCTTTGTCGAAACCAACCCGCTGGTGTCGAAGCGTGACTGGCCTTCGAGCACCGGCACGGCGGACGATTCGGTGGTTTCGAGCGCGCCCGATACCGAGAGGGTGCTGCTGAAGTTCTATCCGCGCCGCGGCAAAGAATTGAAGCTCGCGTTCTTTCAGGAGGGCGTACCTGCCCCCGTTGCGCACTTCGCCCTGCCGCTTCCTCGAGCATCCTATCCCACCTGGAAGCCGGTGAATC
>JBBRJW010000349.1:0-4490 GCA_038218705.1 Chthonomonadales bacterium
TTCCTTTAAAACAATAGGAAGCAGACCATTCTTAAAGCAGTTATTGAAGAATATATCGGCAAAACCCGGTGCGATGATCGACCGGAAACCGAAGTCTTCCAAGGCCCAGGGCGCGTGCTCCCGCGAGGAGCCGCAGCCGAAGTTCTTAGCGGCAACCAGGATGGTCGCCCCCTGGAACTCTGGAGCGTTCAGCTCGAACTCCGGATTCGGGGTGATGCCATCGTTCTCGAAACGCCAGTCGAAGAAGAGATACGCTCCGAAGCCCGTGCGCTCGATGCGCTTCAGAAACTGCTTCGGAATGATCTGATCAGTATCCACATTCGGGCGGTCCAGCGGGGCCACAAGCCCATTCAGGCTGACAAACGGTTCCATGCTATCTCTCCAGAGGCGGGCGAGGCCGCGCCTACTTCTTCCAGTCGCGGATGTCGGTGAGGTGGCCGGTAATGGCCGCGGCGGCAGCCATCTGGGGGCTCACCAGGTGCGTGCGGCCGCCCTTGCCCTGCCGTCCCTCGAAATTGCGGTTCGAGGTGGAGGCGCAGCGCTCGCCGGGCTGCAGGATGTCCGGATTCATGGCGAGGCACATGGAGCATCCCGCCTCGCGCCAGTCGAAACCGGCATCGCGGAAGATGACATCGAGTCCTTCGCTCTCTGCCTGCGCCTTCACGGCAACGGAGCCCGGCACGACGAGCGCGTGGACGTTCGGGTGAACCTTCTGGCCCCGGGCGATCTGCGCCGCGGCCCGCAGGTCCTCGATGCGACCGTTGGTGCACGAGCCGATAAAGACCTTCTGAAGTGTGATCGACTGCGCCAGCGCTCCGGCAGTAAGGCCCATGTATTCCAGCGCGCGTTCGGCGCTCCGCTGATCGGACTCGGTCTCGAAGTCGGAGGGTGACGGCACCGTGCCGGTGATCGGCATCACCATGCCGGGGCTTGTCCCCCACGAAACGTGCGGAGCGATCTGGCTGCCATCGAGCTCGATTACGGTATCGAACTGAGCGCCTGCTTCCGTTGGGAGCGCGCGCCACTCGGCGAGCGCCGCCTCCCACTCCGCGCCCTGCGGCGCGAATGGCCGGCCCTTCAGGTACTCGTAGGTCTTCTCGTCTGGCGAGATCATGCCGGCGCGCGCCCCTGCCTCAATCGACATGTTGCAGACCGTCATGCGTCCCTCCATGGAGAGAGCGCGAATCACATCGCCGGTGTATTCCACCGCGTAGCCGGTTGCGCCGTCGGTGCCGATCTTGCCGATGATCGCCAGGATCACGTCCTTGGCTGTGACGCCCAGCCCGAGCGAGCCGTTGACGCGAATCTCCATGGTCTTCGGGCGCGACTGGGGGAGAGTCTGCGTGGCGAGGACATGCTCCACTTCGCTCGTACCAATACCGAATGCCAGAGAGCCAAATGCGCCGTGGGTGGAGGTGTGGCTGTCGCCGCAGACAATAGTCATGCCAGGCTGGGTGAAGCCGAGCTCCGGCCCGATGACATGGACAATTCCCTGGCGCCGATGGTGGATATCGTAAAGGGTGATACCGAACTCTTCGCAGTTCTTCGCGAGTGTCTCCATCTGCAGCTTCGAGATCGGATCGGCGATCGGCAGGGAGCGGTCGGTGGTCGGCACGTTATGGTCCATTGTGGCGAGCGTCAGGTCTGGCCGGCGGACCTTGCGGCCGGTAAGGCGCAGTCCCTCAAACGCCTGCGGGCTCGTGACCTCGTGGACCAGGTGGAGATCGATGTAGAGGATCGCCTGCTTGCCCGGCTCCTCATGCACCAGATGCTTCTCCCAGATCTTCTCAAACATCGTCTTTGGCATTCAGGCACCTCCGGAAGTCTATGCTTCCATTATAGGGCCTGTACAACGTATTGTCAAAAACGTTGTTTCTATGGAACCAATAGGTTTTTCCTATGGGTCGATGTGCAGCAGGTCGTGAGTTTCGGGAGAGGGTGTCTGGCCCGTACGGAGAAGCTCCCCGGCCGGAGGTGCGAGCGATGCGCCGCGCAGGAGCTGGGAGCCCTCCCGCTCGGCTCGGGCGCGCTCCTGAAGTGCGGGCAGCGCCTCCTGGGCAGCCGCGCGCACCATGAGGGAAAATGTGGCAGGGACGGGGCCGAGTGCCCTGTCCCTGGCGATTCGCTTGACAAGAGGCAGGTCCTGCGAGCTGCCGAAACGGCCCATTATTTGCAGGATCGCGACACATAATATCGATTGCTTCCGCGTGGATTCTGCGCAGAAAATCTCCCGCACATCGTGGCGGCTTCGGTCGCTCGCTCTGGCGAGCAGCCTCCGAAGGCCCTGCCACTCCTGACTGCTGAGCCCCGCCGCCTCAGCCTCGGTCAGGGCAGGAAGTGTGTCCGTAAGGGCATCGCGGGCACTGCTTCGGAGCCCCAGGTTCTCGATCTCGAGCATCTGGAGAAGCGCCCCGATAGACGGCTTCGGCGCCCGCTTCAGCGCGTGAGTGATCTCTGCCTGCCGGCGGCTCGCGCTGCGCCAGCCAATTGCACCGATGCCGAGAACACTGCCTATGGCCGCCAGATACCCGAACACGAGGCGCGGCAGGATTGCCTGCGGGTCGGAGGCAGGCAGAAGGGTGAGCGCAACGATGCTTCCGGGAAGGACGCCAGCCATGAGCAGCGCGCTCAGGGTATCGCGCCGCCGAATCCGCGCTTCGCTGGCCAGTAGTGGATCGAGCTGCACCGCTTCACTCTCCGGCTCGGTTTCCCGGAGGGTGTCGCCTAGCGACGGCACAGAGGCAGCCGTCGGGGATTCGAGGAATTCTTGGTCCATGCAGGTTTTGACGAAGCGTGCCGCGCTCCAGGTTCACGGAGTGCCGGGCCCCTGGACAGCAGACGCAACCCTGCTTTCCGCCCTGCCCTGCTCATTTCAGGTCGCATTGCCCCGCGCGCAGCAGCTCTCCCGGTCCCGGATCTGGGGCTCCTGACCGCAGCAGTTCGGCCGAGAGGGGCATCGGCCCAGCGGCGCGCAGAAGCTCTCCTGCAACCCGCGCTGCTGAGGCGGCCTGCTGCAGGTACGGCAGGCACTCCGCTGCGGCCTGCGCGATGCGCGGGTCCGGGGGATGGTTTAGCCATATTGCCGCTTCCCCCTTCGCCAGCTTCCCAACCAGTTCAAGATCCCGTTCTCCCCCAAACTGCTCCATTGCTTTGAGTAGCGTGCAGTGCAGATCGACTTTGCGCTGGTAAGCCAACGGCGACCAGGAGTTGAGGAAGCGGCGGTTCGACGGACCCCTTGCGTCGGCCAGTATCGCTCGCAATTGCTCGCGACCGGCCTCATCTACTCGGGCCCAGTCGCCCGCCTGCATGTCTGGGAGCATCTCCTCGAAGAATTCGCGCGCCTTGCGAGTGATCCTCAGGTTCTGATGAAACATCGCCTGCGCGATCACCCCGATCTGTCGCCGCTTCCTGGCGCGCTCCAGAAGCGGCAGGAGTTGAGCAGCCTGTGCGGACTGTCTGCGGTCCTTAAGGATAGCCAGGCCGACATTCAGCGGTAAACCGGCCATCATCAGTCCCACCATCTGCCAGACTGGCATGTCCCGCGCAGGTCCAGAGGATGTTGGGAAACCAGCCCAGCAAAGCAGAGCAACGACCATCACCGGGAGGAACATCGCGGACAGCGTCAACTCCAGCCACATACTGGTTGTGCTTCTGCGGCGCACGGGGCGTGAAATCGCCGCTTTGAGCAGGGCCAGGTCACCGTCCTCCGGCTCAGCGACGGAGGCCGCGGCCAGCGGTGACGTGGGCTCCGCTTCCCGCTGGCTCGGGTGCCCCTCCGCGCCTGTGGGGAGGCCGCCAGTCGCCAGGAGCCCGCCCACCGCATCGCAGCGTCGAGCGCTCGCCTCGTTAGCTGCGAACCCGTCATGTAACGCGGACTCGGGGCCGGTGTTAGCCTCCCTGACCGCCGCATCGGCTGGAACGAGCGGCTCAGACTCGTGGGATTTGAGGGATTTTTGCTCCATACCTGCTCCACCCACATGCTGACGGTTCGTGCCGCGCTCCGGGCTCACGGAGCGCCGGGCCCCTGGTCGTTCGGGATGGCGCGGCTGAAGCCGCGCCATTCGATCCCGGCGCGGGTGCTAGCTAAGGGTAACCCGAGGAAGCCGACCAACCGGGCTGCCGGCGACCTCGTCCCAATTCGAGCCATCCTTCTCCCAGAGCGCGCGTGCGGCAGCATGGAAACAGCGGGCGTCCGCCAACGAGGCGAAGGCCGTCGCCGGCACGAAGCACGCCTGCCCCCGGCGAGCGCGAAAGTGGACGTACCCGAGATACTCGTTGATCTCCTGGATATCGGTCCAGCGAAGAACGACGGTCTTCTCTGGCCTATGATCGACCACGCCCTCGCGGGTCAGAGCCGAGCTGCAGAAACGGGGGATATTGCCCATCGGAAAGCGCTGCTGAATAGCCATATGCAGTCGGAACAGTATTTCGATTGATCTGAATACGACACCCAGCAGAGCTCCCGCCAGAAAGGCCTTTCCGACACGGAC
>JBBRJW010000350.1:0-4484 GCA_038218705.1 Chthonomonadales bacterium
ATCGTAAACGACCCGGTTCACGCCGCTCACTTCGTTTACGATACGACTGCTTACCCGCTCGAGAAGGTCGTATGGCAGGCGGGCCCAGGTCGCCGTCATAAAGTCTTCCGTGGTTACCGCGCGCAGGATGATCGGGTGCGCGTACGTACGCAGATCCCCCATTACTCCGACGCTTCGAATGGTTGCGAGGACTGCGAGGGCCTGGCGGACCTCGTTGTAGAGACCGGCTGCACGCAGCTCCTCAATAAAAATAGCGTCGGCGTCCTGAAGAATGCGCAGCCGCTCAGCGGTCACATCGCCGAGAATACGGATCGCAAGGCCAGGCCCGGGGAACGGGTGGCGCCAGACAATCGAGTCGGGTAATCCAAGTTCCGCAGCGACCGCACGCGCCTCGTCCTTGAAGAGCATTCTCAGCGGCTCAATGACGAGCAGGGTCATATCGTCCGGCAGCCCACCCACATTGTGATGAGTCTTGATCGTAACCGACTTCTTACTCCCGCCGCTCTCGATCACGTCGGGATAGAGCGTTCCCTGCGCCAGAAACTTGACGCCTTCGATGCCCTCTGCGTGCTCCTCGAAGACCCTTACAAATTCTTCCCCGATGATCTTCCGCTTGCGCTCCGGATCATCAATACCGGCCAGGCGCGCGAGAAACCGCTCACGCGCGTCCGCGTAAATCAGTTTGATCCCAAACGCTGCGGCGAAATCGTCCCGAACCTGCTCCGCCTCCCCTTTACGCAGCAGGCCGTGGTCGACGAAAATGCAGGTCAACTGGGCGCCGATCGCCCGGTGCAGCAGCGCGGCCACACAGCAGCTATCTATTCCTCCGGAGACACCGCATACAACCCCCGCATCCCGCACCCTCGCGCGGATGGCCGCAACTGCCTGTTCCACGAAATGCGCGGGCGTCCAGTCCCCCGTGCATCCGCAGGGCCCCATCGCAAACGCGTGGAGAAGCTGCGAGCCGAAGGGTGTATGTGCGACCTCCGGGTGAAACTGGACGCCATAGAACTTTCGGGAGTCGTCGGCAACCGCTGCAACTGGTGCGCTCTCTGTGGTCCCAATGACTTCGAAGCCCGGCGGCGGCGTAATAACGTGATCACCGTGGCTCATCCAGCATCGCAGCCTCGCCCCGATATCGGCGATGCCGTCAAAAAGCGGGGAGGCGTGCAGCACCGTCATATCTGCTGCGCCATACTCGCGCCGGTCGGCCGGCTCGACTACTCCACCCAGCTGCCGGCTCATGAGTTGCAGGCCGTAGCAGATCCCCAGGATCGGCACCCCGAGCTCGTAAACGCCCATGTCAGCTTCGGGCGCGCCCTGCTCATACACACTGGAGGGGCCGCCGGAGAAGATGATTCCACGGGGTGCAAGCTCTCGCAGCCTGGCGGCCGGAGTGTCGTGCGGGAGTATCTCGCAGTAGACGTGCGCTTCACGAATACGCCGCGCAATCAGCTGCGTGTACTGTGCGCCAAAGTCGAGAACAACAATCAGCTCGTGTGGCCGGACGCTGTCAGCGGCCGTGGTCAGGGAGGGGTCGGGCATCGACGGAAATCCAGTCTTCACAGTGGGCGAGATCGGGCGGGCGCTTGCCGCAGGTTAGCAAGATTCTACCCTAATCCAGTTCGATCTCGTCCTGCTCATCGCCAGCCTCTTCGGCGTCTGCTACCGCTTCTGAACGCTCCAGGAGGATGATGTCGCGCGGCGTGCTTCCGTCGAGCCGTGTCATCGGAGTATCCATCCATATCTGGAATGAGCCAGCCAGACGATCTCGAATAGCCTCGAGATCCAGGCCCTCGGCGAGCATCAGCTCCCGCTCCTCCTGCCATAGTCGGGTCGCCTCCTCATGAAGCCCTGCCTCACGCCAGCCCATCCGGTCGCCCCAATAGAGGCCATCGCCACAGTCACGGGGCAGCCAGAGAGAGCGTGCATCGAGATGGTCTTCCAGCTCGGCGCACCAGTCTCTAAAGCCCGCAAGCCAGACGCTCTCGTTCTCCGGGTCGAGGTCCCGGTACTCCCGGCGCCGATCGAAATATCGCGAGGCTTCGTTAAGTACGGAGGCTAGCCACCCCGGCGCCTGGTACCCCTCTTCTGCCCGCAGGAATTCGAACAGCCGGACAAGCGACTCCGGCAGCCGCGTCTCGGTCTCATCGTCGCCATTGGCTTTGCGGATGTAGTAGCTGAAGTAGAACCAGCGGAGCTGGAACTCATTTAAGTTCGCGATCGCGCTCCGATGCTGATTCGCCATGTAGTCCAGCAGGCACTCCGCGTTGAAGCAATCCTGCTGCGCCGCACGCGTGTCGAGGCGCACATCGGCTTCCAGCCAATGAACAAAGCGGTCGAGCATCTCGTATCCTGCTTCCAGGATCTCGCTGATGCCGGGCCGATCGTCGTCGATATCTTCGTCTGTCGGTTCAAGGTAGTCGTCGGACACAGGCGCCCTCCCTCGTCTATAAGGTCTCAGTGCGATAAGGAGCCGCCGCTCAGATGCGCCTGCGCGCTATGGCGCCTCACCTACCCGTTACGATCATCATAAAGCCGCCGGCCATCAGGCCCATGCCAAAAAGGATGGCGGACGGAGCGCCCTTGTACCAGAGCGGCCCAAGGGTCCGGCGCAGGCCGAGCGCGAGCAGCAGCGAGATGGGAAACATTGCAGGGTAGAGATACCGCCCCTGCATCTGATAGTACTTCAAGATAAAGAGTATGTACGCAGCCGCAACAACGAGAACCGATGCGAACGAAAGGCGGATTACGCCAAGCTGCTCCGCGGAGAACCGGGACGCGCGCTCCCAATGGAGCCGCGCCAACCCGTATGCCCCGGCCGCTACCAGGGCCGCGTATGCGCCATATAGTTCAAGTGGCATGAACTCCGGGATACCCAGGCGGGAGCCAGCGCGCGTTCCGAAAACGGCCCAGTAGCTGCAAAACGTCCCAAGAGCCATATGCCGCGCGTAAGCTCCCCACCCATGGAGCGCGCGCGCGACTTCGGAAGCCTGCATCGTGCCGCCGAATGCCTCATTGAAGGCCCGAAGCGGAAGAATCTCGCCATAGAGCATCCGGTTCCGTACGAACCACCAGCCAGTACCAACGAGGATGATCATCAGGATATAGATGCCTCGGCCGAGAAGGGCTTTCGCGCCCGCGCCCTGCGAGAGTAGCGTTACCCCAGCAATCCCCAGGAGTGGCAGCAGCAGGAGCCCGGTCGTCTTCGTCAATATGGCTCCGGCGATGAACAGACCGATCCACCCGGCCCTACCAGGCGTGAAGCCGCTGTGCGCGGCTCCCATTACAGCGATAAGTGTCGCGGTAAAGAGCAGCTCGAGTAGAATGTCGTTGGTAACGGCGGAGCAGAGCGCAATGTGCGTTGGCGTAAATGCCGCGATTCCAGCCGCCGCGACCGCCAGGGCAGAGTCCTCCGGGTCGAACAGCCGCACGCCCCACCAGATGGCTAGTACAGCGCCCAGGCCCAACACGACATTCACACAGCGTAGAGCAACTGCCCCGGCTCCGGCCAGGGGCGCTGCCAGCACGTAGTAGAGCGGAGGCTGATGCCACTCGTACGAGGGCGGCGTCCCTTCGTGCGGGACTGGCGCGGGATTCCCCCGAGATGGCAGCCTGCCATTTGCCACTGCGCGAACGACGCTGGTATGCGCCGCCTCATCTGGCGCATCCTGATATCCCGTGGCGCCCCGCGGCGTGGTCACTGCATGAAGCAGGGCGTAGATGGTGAAAACAATCAATACGCATCCGAGCGCGATCTGCCAGCGCCGCTCCATCGTCCGCCTCATCCCACCGAGTGGAGACTGAGGCGGGCCAGACTCGTTACCATTGGCAGGCGTTCGAGCCTTCACGGTATGCCCGCTGCCTCAGCGGCGCTCGTGAGGCGCAGAACCACCACCCCGTTGGCCGCCATGGCAGGTCTCCAGCGGCCGCTTCGCAGAGCATCTGCAAGAGTCATCCGCCACGGCGTTTGCGGCGGGCTGTCGACGTACCAGTGACGCAGCGCCTCGAGCTCGTGCCCCTGCGGATCGGCGTCGCGAACGGGAGACCAGTTCAGATTGATCATTGCGAAGCGAATCGAGTGGTCGGTAAGCCACTCGGTGAGCTGCATCCCTCCGGTGAATGAGTCATAGGGTATGTACGAAGAGTGCTCCCTGTTGCCCCACAGATAGTCTCGGTCCAGATAGTATCCGCGCGCATCGTCAAATAGTATTACCCTGTCCGCCACCCGCGAGTTCGCGTTTATCCACTGGGATGCCGCATAAACATCCAGTTTCCGCGCCGTTCGGGCGCGATTGGCTTCATCGCCACCGGTCAGCACCTGCAAATCGTCCAGAGAGAGTGAGGTCGCCATCATACCGGACGCGGCAACCTGCCGCGAGCTCGACGGAAGTATAACGACAGCAGCCGTCAGGAGCAGCGATTGCCCTCCGATAAGGGCAAGGGCCACCGCGCCGACGCTGCGCCGCAGCAGCCCGCGCTCC
>JBBRJW010000351.1:0-4483 GCA_038218705.1 Chthonomonadales bacterium
GACCACTGGCAGGCGTTCAATGGGACGCTGCACTGGCGGGTACCGACACCGCGATTCAGGGAAACGCCGCGAAACCGGGAGCGCATTGCGAAACTCACGCCCATCGCGCTCGGTATCGAGGACGGAGCCTTGGACGAGCCAACGCCTGCTCCGCTGCCCGCCGCGAAGAAAACGACCGACGTGTTTTTCGCCGGGCGCGTCCATGGCTCTTCTACACTGCGCGAGCGAGGCTTGCACGAGCTTCTTGCACTTCGCGCGGACGGCTATACAATCGACGTACCAGAGGAGCCTATCTCCAAAGCGGAGTTCTTCGCGCGCTGCGCCCGGTCGTGGATCGTCTGGTCTCCGGCGGGATACGGCTGGCAGTGCTTCCGTCTCTGGGAGGCGGCCCTCTGCGGCGCGGTCCCCTTGGCCAACCGCCCGACCATCGAGCAGCACCGCCCGCTGATCGAAGGCGAGCACGCGCTCTACTACGACGTCGAACCGGGCGGTCTGGCACAGGCAGTAAAGGCGGCGCTGTCAGATAAGAACCGCCTACTCTCGATAGGCGTCGCGGCACGGAGCTTTGTCCTAACGCATCATACGCGGTCAGCGCTGGCCCGGCATATTGTCGAGACTACCTTGGAGCGAGCCCGACAGGCAAAGAAAGACAAGAAATAGCTGCAAATGCTATTGCTCGGGCATTTGTCAACCTGTGTATGATGACCTGGATTGATCCAAGAAATAACAAGGCATGAAAATAATTGTATATGCTAGATGGCTCCCCACCACATGCGCTCACACGCCGAGACGTTATCGCGCTGCTTGCCATGCTTCCGAAGGAATGGAAATTCTCACTGAGCATCGTGCATTTGAAGGCAACACTACCCCAGAGAACCAGGTTTGGCCGGCCTGTCAGTTATGATTTGCTCGGGCCGAGGTTGGTTGTCTGTTCGCGGGGTATGTCTTAACGACAAGTCTTCAAAGACATTTTGAGAGAACTGGCGATTGAGGGATTATATAAGAGCATACGCAGAGGACACCGCTTGTCGCTATCCGAATACGATGAGATTGACACGATAATCCAACCTTTTATGGATCAATTGGGGTCAATGATTTCAGAACAGAGTGTCGCGCCTGCGCGAGAGACGAACAAACGTTACTGGGTCTACCAACGGCTTGAAGCAATTGGCTACACATTTAGAGCGATGCCGTGAGAGCGGCTCGGCGGCTGCCAGGGGTCCTTGGGAAGACGCAGGTACGGAAAATTGAGCCGCTTCGCCACGGCTTCGACTGCAAAAGCGGAGGCATCGTCCGGCGAATTGTCGGCGACGATATAGAGGGCGTTCGGGACATACCGGCGAACCAGTCGTGCATGCCACTCGATTGCCCGCGGGTCTGCGAAGGCGATGGTCACGAGTGCGTTCCTGCCGCGAATTGCGCCGAAGTAGGGCAGCATTGCCCGCGCGTGCCGGACGGCGCATGTGGATCCAATCCACAAGCTGGTAGCGAGACGACTTCAGAATATGGGTGATCGGTCGCAGGCGGCGCCAGTCGTCAAATGTGTAGTCGGCGAACGGCCTCATATCCTTGTCTTCTCCGGGCGATCTGAAATGATTACACAACGATTCGATATCGGGAGGATGTTTCCTGCGGCGGAGGCCCGGTATACTATCGGTCAGGAACTGCCTTCCACCCTCCAGACGGCTGTTGCATCCATCATAGACCGGATTGCCTTTTGTGCGGCCCAGCACGGACGTGAGGTTGTGGAGTGATGCCGTCACCCAAAGTAAGCGTCTGCATTGACGTGTACAATTGTGCGGAGTTTCTCCCTCGCGTGATCGAATCGGCGCTGGAGCAGACACTTTCCGATTTCGAGCTGATCGTCGTGGACGATTGCTCGACAGACGATTCCTACGACGTGGCGCTCAAGTATGCAAAGCAGGATACGCGCATTCGCGTCGCACGCAATGCAGCCAATAAGGGTATGGTCGGGAACCGGAACGTGTGTCTGCGGCTGGCCCAGGGCGAGTTCGTCAAATTCGTCCAAGCGGACGACTATCTCTGCTCGTCCGAGGCTCTCACGGCGCTGTTGGAGCCTATGGAATCCAACCCGGATGCGGTCATGGTCGCGTACGCGATGACATTCGTACAGTAAGATGGCGCCGCGAACGGTCGCTCGCCCGGCTGGTTTGCCGATTGGCGCTTTTACGAGGGCACGACCGTGATAACGCGCTGCCTTGGCGAACACAAAAACCTCGTCGGCGGGCCGAGCGCTACGCTGTTCCGGCGTAGCAGCGCCCTGCGCGGTTTCGACGAGCGCTATTTTCATGCGGCCGACCTTGAGATGTGGTTTCACCTGCTGGAGCAGGGTCAGTTCGTCTACATTGGCGAGGCTCTCGTGGCGTACCGGTGGCACTCCCGCCAGCAGACCGAGAAGGACCGCGCCACACTCTCCCAGGCCAAGGACCAGCGTGCCATGCTCGCTTCCTACCTGCATAAGCCCTACGTACAGCTTCGCCCCTGGCAGAAAGAGTTCGTCATACACGATGCGGTTCGGCAGACACTGCGGAGGTGCGCGAAGATTGGGGAAAAGGAGACTGCGAATGCCATTGTGCAAGAGTATGGCGCTCGGCGATACTACAAAAACTACACGTGGTGCCTGCCCTGGAGAAAGCTGTCCCGATTGTCAAGGCGGCTCGGCAGGTCGAGCTTTTAGAGGAGGTAAACCGATATGAACGTGTATCTTGTGCCCGCATTGGAGTTCAGCCCGGTCGTGTTCGAGCGGCTGCTGAACCAGATTCCGCTGTCCAGGCTCGATGAGGCAATAACCGAAGAGCGGTTTACGCCCCGCGAAGTACTGGCGCACATGGCGGATTGGGAACCGATTATGCGCTCACGCATTCAGCAGGCGTGCGAGCAGCCGGGGTCGATCATTGAAGTCTTTGACGAGAGTGAAATGGCTATTTCCCACGCTTATGCCGAAAGTGATCCGCGAGAACAATCGCTTCTGTTCCGGCGCGAGCGGCAGATCACGGTGGCCTTCGTGCGCAGTATTACGGCAGAAGACCGTGTCAAAACGGCGACACACCCGGAACGAGGCGTTCTATCCGTAGACGATCTCGCAAACGTCCTGCTTGGCCACGACCTTTATCACATCGAGCAGTTGAGCGCATATCTGCCAAAAGGCCCCGCGTAAGCACGGTGGATAAAAGGAGCAAAGCCGTGACGAACCTTCAAGGTGTTCTGCCCGTCCTGCACATGCCGTATCGCGAGGACTGGACGATCGACTACGACACGCTGGGCGCGGAGGTAGAGTTTGCCTTTGCGCAAGGAGCGGATGGGATCGTATTTGCTCTCGCCTCGGAACTGCTGCGCCTGACAGAGAGCGAGAGACGGCAGACGACCGAGTTCCTCGTGCGGACGGCGGCAGGGCGCGGCCCGGTTGTCATCAGCGTCGGCGCGGAGAGCACGTTCGCCGCGACTCAGTACGCCCGGCACGCTGAAGGGGCCGGAGCCAGAGCGCTGATGGCTACGCCGCCGCTCTGCACCCGCGCAGGCGAGGAGGAGTTGGCGAAGTACTACGGCGCTCTGGTAGAGGCGACCTCACTGACCGTGGTGGTGCAGGATGCCTCCTCCTACGTTGGCGCTCCGCTCTCCACTGCGTTTCAGGCGGGGCTGTTCGACAAGTACGGCGACCGTATCGCCTTCAAGCCCGAGGCATCCCCGGTAGGGCCGGTGATTTCAGCGCTCAACACTTCCTCGCAGGGCAAAGTGCGCATCTACGAAGGGTCCGGCGGGGCGATGCTCGCGGAGAATTTCCGGCGCGGCATTGCGGGCACCATGCCCGGCACGGATCTGCTCGATGCCATCGTCGCGCTGTGGCGCGCTCTGGAGGCAGGAGACGACGCGAAGGTCTACGCCCTGTCACCGCTCATCGGCGCGATCCAGGCGCTCGGGATCGGCCTCGATGGCTATCTGGTCATCGAGAAATACCTGTTGAAACGACGGGGCTTGTTCCCGAACACGCTCGTGCGTGGCCCCGTCGCGTTCCATTTAGATGGACCTGCTGCCGCCGAAATCGATAGACTCTACGAGCTGCTCCAGGAGAGATTGTGACCGAGGCGTTCCCGCTCGTTCGTCCCGGCGCAAAGGAGCATGGCTCTACAATCTGCTGCAGCGGCGATAGTGCCCGCGGCTGCGGAAACCCGCTTCAGGGCTTGTACGCGATCGCCGCGAGCTGCTTGTATCCGATGCGCTTTATGCCCAGGGAGTCGAGCAGTTCTCGGGTCTTGGGATCGGTGAAGATTTGATACTCGTTCCAGCGCCTCAGCCACGCCCCGGAGATGTGCTTGATCTCCTCGTCGTTCATGCTCAGGTGGACGATGATCTCCGTAACGCCCGGTTTGAGGCTGCGAAAAACGCTGTAATAGTGCTCGCGGCGGGACTCCAGGTCGGCGCCCTTCGAGTCTTCGTAGAGCATATCCAGGAAGCAATAGCCCTC
>JBBRJW010000352.1:0-4468 GCA_038218705.1 Chthonomonadales bacterium
CTTTGTGGAGACCTACCTTAAGCTGACGGCCGCGGAGTTTGTGCGGTTGGAGGAGATGGTCGAAGAGTTGCCGGTCGAGGAGAAGGAGAAGTTCATGATACCGATGTCTTCGGCAAAGCGCGAGGGCTATCAAGAGGGCCGACTGGAAGGCCGGCAGGAGGGGCGGCAAGAGGGGCGGCAAGAGGGGCGGCACGAAGGACAGATCAAGGTAGTCTGCACGTTGCTAAGGCGGCGGATCAGCTCGCTCTCTGCCGGAGCGCTGGAGCGCATCAGTCGCCTATCGGTCGAACAGATCGATATGCTCACCGAAGCGCTCGACAGTCTCCGCTCCTCCGCTGATCTCGACGCCTGGCTCGACGGGCTACACTGAATGACGCGCGCCTGAGTACCGGCAAAATGATGATATGGGGCTGATGAGCTGGAGCGTCACTGACGACCTGAACCGTGCGCGCCACCGGCCCCGAGAACTCCGGCGTCTTTGCGTTGAGTGGGTGATCGCCGGCTGCGAGTCTGCTGTTCGACCTCGTTGGTCCCGTACGGCCCGGCCGTTCTTCGAGTAACTGAATTTCGATTGACGGGAGAGTTTGATGCCGGAGGCGGTTGCGATGAACATGCAGTACTGGAAGCCGGAGGGCGAGGATCTATTTGCCGGCGATATGATGCCCTACTGGGATGGCCGCCGTTTTCACCTCTTCTACCTGCTAGACCATGGGCATCACAGCGATCAGAGCGGCCTCGGCGGTCATCAATGGGCACATGCCGCCACGGAGGACCTGACCCGCTGGACCCACTTCCCGCTTGCGCTCCCGATCGGCGCGTCAGGTTCCGTCGATCAGCACGGAATCTGCACCGGTTCCATCTTCGCGCACGGCGGCCTCTTTCACGCCTTCTATGCCACGAGAATACGTCAGGCAGACAGGTCCGTCCATGAGGTGATCTGCCGAGCGGTCAGCTCCGACCTCATCCACTTCGACAAGTCGCCCGGCAACCCGATGTTCGGCGCTCCACAGGGATTTGACCCGGCCCATCATCGGGATCCACACGTCTTTCAGGATCCTGCGACCAGCCGTTTTCACATGCTGGTGACTGCCCGCCGGAGGGGCCGCACCGGGGACCGGAGCGAGGATCGGGGCGTGCTCGCCCACTATCTCTCGACCGACCTGAATACCTGGACCCTCACTGAAGACATGGTAACCATGTCCGATTCGGAATGTCCGGAGTGCCCTGAACACTTCGAGTGGAACGGCCGGTGGTACCTGCTGTTCTCCCACTGTGCCCGGATGGAGTATCGCATCGGGCAGGGACCTCTTGGGCCCTGGCAGACGGCGAGCAGGGCCTCGCTGGAGCCGGAAAGCCTCGCCGTGCCCCGTACTGCTGCGTTCGGCGCAGATCGGCGGATCGCTGTCGGCTTCCTGAACTGGCGGGCAGGCGAGCGCGATATCGGCCACCGGGTCTATGCAGGGTCAACGGTCTTCCGGGAGGTGTTCCAGTCGGCCGACGGCACTCTCACCAGCGCGTTTCCAGCGGAGCAGATGCCGCCAGCTGCGGCAGAGTCGAAGCTCGGTGAGCCGCAGAGCCTCTGCAGCGCGGGAGAGTACCGCTTTCAGAGTGTCAGCAGCGTGCCTGCCTCATGCCTGCTCACCGTTACGGTGAGCGGTGAGGCCGAGGAGTTCGGCCTCCTGGTCCGGGCAGACAAGGAGCTCGCATCCGGTTATCAGATCGCCATCCGGCCCGGCGACGGGACCGTGGCCATCCGGCCGTGGCCTGCCGACCCGGCCAGCCAGGTAGGAGTGACCCTGAGCGACGTAGAAGGATTGCAGGTCCCGATCACCCTGCAGGTGGCGATGACCGAAAACGTGATCGACCTCTGCATCAATCGTGAGCGAACGCTGATCGAGCGCTGCTTCGACTTTCGTGGGACCCATGTCGCGCTCGGCGTCCTCGCTGGACGCGCCAATTGGCTGGGCGGGAGCTCTGCCCCGCTCCGGGCATAGCCCAGGCGGCTGCCGAAAAGAGCACGCCGACCGTAGGTTTGACGGAATCGGTTGTGCCGCGGCGACTCTGTGGCGTCTACCTCTAGTCTCCGCCCGACGGTGCCGCGGATTCCGACATGCTTTCGATAACCATGGATGCAAACGGAAATGCGACCGGCACGGCCACCGATACCTCGTTTGGATGCGGCGTCTCCACGGGATCGGGCAATATCAACTGCACCTGCGGCACGACAGCCACCGGCAGGGTTACCTTCGCAGGCCACGGTGCCACCCCGCTCGCGGCAAACCTCTCACTGACCTCTCGCGGGCGCCAACGATAGCGGGGGAACGCTGACGTTTAGCTCTCAGAATTCCTAGTAAGCCGGCTGCCGGGCTGGCAATTCAGCCGCGCTTTGCGAGCCCCACCAACGGAATTCGCAGAGCGCTCTGCTATTTGTCTCGCATTTGCCTCACACATCCTCCCATCGAGCTCACCCGGCGCGAAATCGATAGTTAGTTCCCTGCTCGAGCCAGCGAATGCTCAGTCAACACGTCTTGATTGAAGCAACGCGAACAGTAGTTTCCGCTGGGAACTTATTGGGTTGTATTGCGTACACCGTATTGAGCGTGTGCTCACTTCGGCTCTGCGTTCACACTGTGTTGCCCCCGGTTCGACATCTTCGGTCAGGAGAATCCTCATGCTTCAGAAGACCTGTAAGACCCTCTCTCGCGGAACCAGCGTGACGGCTGGTCTTGTTCTGTGCGGAATTGCCGCCCTGTCTATGGCAGGCTGCGGCGGTTCCGACAGCACCCCCGGCGGAGGCACCGCTTCGCCCTACGCAGGTAACTACCGTGGGGTCTACCTTAACACAGCCGGTCCCGGAGCTCCCGCTTCTGGCACGCTCCTCTTTAACGTAGCGGCCGACGGAACCGTCATTGCGTCAGGAACGAACACGAACACTGGGGCGGGCGTAAACGGTAGTGGCACAATATCGAACAGCGGCGCCGCGGCCGGCGCGGCATCCCTCACCTTCGGCGCAGGCTCAGGGGCCGCGACGGGCACGTTTACGCAGAACACTGCTCTGCGTACGCTGGCAGCTACCTTGACCTCCGCAACCGGCAATGTGGTCACCCTGAATCTCGGTCCCGCTTTCATCGGCGCGCTGCCTATCGCCGGCACCTATACTGGTACGGGCACTCAGCCTGGTAAGAGCCCGGTGAACATGACAATGGTTATCCTCAGTAGCGGCACCGTAACGGCGAACATTGCAGCGAGCAGCCCGATTCAAGCGGCCGGATACATCGATTCCAACAACATCATCTATCTCGCCTTCCAATCTGGCGGCGGCTCGGGTAACGAGAACGTGGTCGGTCAGCTCACCGCGGCCGGCTCTGGTGTGGGCGCCACTCTAACAGGTACCGTGGCCGACACCTCGACGGGGGGAGCACCGTCAACGGTGACCCTCAATCTAACTCGTACTCAGTAGGAAGTCTCACGGATTGGCCTAACATGGCAGCTGGGGCCGCGGCGCTTTCGCAAAGCGCTGCGGCCCCAGCCGTTTTCGCGGGCTGCCGGGGTGAGCACGGCCGTGGCATCCAGTCTGGACAGGCCGCTTGGTTCGAATTTGACGTCACGCCTTCTGCCGCCGGCGGTGGCCAGCAGGCGCAGCCCGTCCCCTCCGCTACGGGTAAAGCCTACGCCAGGTCGAGCCACCCAGACATCAGGGCTTCCAGTTCGGCATCACCCTTGCGTCGAGCGATATCGATGGGCGTCCACCCGTTGATATCGGGAGATCCAGGCGAGGTGCCTGCCTTCAGTAGACGCTGAACAATGTCGATGGACCTTCTCTCGAGGCGAATCACATTGGATCAATCCGGGTGGTCAAACCCGACGCTGTCCCATGAAAGGAGACAGCGACAGTCGCCTCGATGCCTGCCCCCAGGTGGGCCAATTAACTATATCGAAGTGGGCCAAACCGGGTTGTCAAAACACCCCTATACGCGCAGCGATCAGTAACAGAGCAGCATGGCCAATGTGCACAGATGCGGCCAGAGCGAAAAGATCGACCCGCCACTTCCGTGCACGCCAGGCCTTTGCGTAGAGCCTGGCTGCAACGCGCCAGTCCTCCGCGGTAATGGCCAGCACCGCAATTCTGCCGATCCATTCATAGTTGATATCAAACAGTTCAACTGCTAAGTCAGCATAGACTTTCGCCGGGAGAGGTTGGTCGGTCAAGAGCAAGCTATCGATCAGAGCCAGGTAGGTATCCCTCTGTCCGCGATCCATGGCGAGCGCTTCGCGGAGCACTTCTTGTGCCTGGGAATGCCGGCCTGCCCGAGACAGCGCTCGGGCGAGCCTGACCTTTGTCTCCGCGGTCATTTCCTGCTGGAGAGCCAGTTCGAAGTGCGCAATGGCGCTTAACGGTTTACCATGCCCGATTAGCGCTTCGCCCATCAGGATGTTCGCGCGCCAATTTGAAGGTTGGCGGTCGAGC
>JBBRJW010000353.1:0-4466 GCA_038218705.1 Chthonomonadales bacterium
CGCCCTGCTGGAGGTGCTGGACCCGGAGCAGAATACGGCCTTTCGCGATCACTATCTCGACGTGCCATTCGACCTTTCGAAAGTGCTCTTCGTAACGACTGCAAACGTGCTCGACACCATTCTGCCTCCGCTCCGCGACCGGATGGAGATCATCGAGCTCGCCGGTTATACGGAAGAGGAGAAGGTTGCGATCGCCGAGCGGCACCTGACGCCCAAGCAGATCGATGAGCATGGCGTGGTTGGCAAGCTCACGTTCGAGCAGGATGCCCTGCGAATGCTTGTGCGCGGATACACGCACGAGGCCGGGGTACGCAGTCTGGAGCGAGAGATCGCGGCGGTAACGAGAAAGGCGACCAGACGGTTTGCAGAGGGCACTCTCGAGAGCCTGGTAGTCACTCCCGCCATCGTTCAGGAGTATCTCGGTGCGCCTCGCTTTGAAAACGAGGAGGCACTGGAGCGGGTCGATCGGCCCGGGGTAGCAACGGGATTGGTCTGGACACCGATGGGTGGGGACATTATCTTCATCGAGGCAGCCGCCACTCCCAGCCCGTCCACCAGGCCTTCCTCGCTGATGATTACCGGACAGCTTGGCGACGTGATGAAGGAGTCTGCCCAGGCTGCGCTCTCGTATGTGCGGGCCCATGCCGCAGCCCTTGGCGCTCCCGAGGACTTCTACGAGAAGAACGACATACACGTCCACGTTCCGGCCGGCGCGATCCCGAAAGACGGTCCGTCCGCCGGAATCACGATGACGACCGCGCTGGCCTCACTCTTTACGGGCAGGCTGGTGAAGCCTCTGCTCGCCATGACCGGGGAGGTAACCCTCTCTGGCCGGGTACTGCCAATCGGCGGACTCAAGGAGAAGGCCCTCGGTGCGCGGCGCGCGGGCATCACAACGATTGTTGCGCCCGAGCGAAACCGAAAGGACGTTTTCGAGGACCTTCCGGAGGAGGTTCGGAAGGACATCCGGTTCGAGTTTGTAACAGACGTTCGCCAGGTGCTGGACCTGGCGCTTGAGCCCCTCGAGAGCGGCGTGGTGGATACCCAGAGAGAGCGTTCGGCGCCGGAGCGGAAGCCCGCGCCAAAGCGCGCACGACCGGCTCCAGAGGCTCCTGGAGCCAGGGACAACCCGCCGCCGATACATTAGGCAGCATCGTTGAGCGCTAGTTGGCCCCGCCTGCAAACGTCGCAGGCGGGGCGATCTTTTTTCTCGACCGCTCGCTCGATGCCGAGACCCTTTCCGGTTTTCATTCGTCTTACGGAGTACTGCTTCAGAAGCCGATAATGAGTACCGGTAAAACTGCTGGAATGCAAGGCGCTTCGACGAGGGCGGTTTGATGATCGGGCCTGAGCATCACCGCCGCGACGGGCAACATAACCGATAGACAAACAGGGACTCGAATTGCGCCATGCGGGATAATGAATCAAAAATAGGTTGACATCTATGGACCTGTTTTGATATACTGCGTCTGTCAGGCACTTTCGAGACGACCTGTGCGAGTGAGGGCAGACCTGCCCCGCTGGGAGACCATGAGATGAGCATGCCGCTGCGAATTGAAGAGTTAGCGCGACCGGAGCCCGTTGTTGAACTGCGTATTTCGCGCGCCCGAAGGCGCCGCGGCCCGGATCGCGCCGGCCGGGCGGTCCTTATCTGCGCTCTGCTCGCACTCGGGTGGGTGGTATTTGCAGTCGGGTCGGCCCGCGGCTCGGCAGGTGACTCCACCGCGCCACTGGCGATCGCGCCGTTTTCGCCTGGAAGTGGAACCCTAGCCCTGAACGGCCTCCATGTAGAGCGCCGGCTGGGTTTCGTCTCGGTCGCAGGCAGCGTAAGAAACAGGGCGGCACATCCCATCCCGCGGGTGACCGCAGTAGTGGAACTGCTCGACGCGTCCGATCGCGTTGTGCAAACCGACAGCGCGCTGGTGGCCTTCGATCCGCTTCCCGCGGGAGAGGCGGCGCCGTTCAAGGTTGAGTGCTCGGACGCGAAAGAGGCCGTGAAGCTGCGGGTTCGTTTCCAGGAGCTGGGCGGCGCGCTCCTCAACTGAGCCACGGGTCCCGAGCGGACTATACACGAACTGAGGGGATGCAGCCAACTCGGCCGCATCCCCTCTGTTCGTTATGGCTTGCCTGGCGGCCTACTTCTTAAGGTGGTGGTTGACGACGGCCGCTGTTGCAGCACCCGTGATGAACGGGTGGCGCTGCGCAAAGTTGCGATGGCCGCCATGGGCCGCTCGGTTTGCGCCTGTGGTTTTCGCTGCGCGGTACGCTGCGTAGCCTGATGCTGCTGCGGCAGCCTTGTGGTGCCGATGCAGGAAGCCGTGGTGCTTCGGCGCGGATATTGCGCCTAGCGGCGCGGCCAGTGCACACACCAGTGCGGTCGCGCGGATCAGCGAAGTGGTTCTCTGCATGGAAGTATCTCCTGATTCCCAATGTGTGCTTGGTCGAGGCTCACGCCTGTGAAACGGTACCCGCGTAGTGATAAATCCAGGCAGATACCGTCGTATAGACGGGCCGCACGAAACCACGGTTCCGGTTTTTGAGCGCACGGTAAATCGCTCTCTCCCCACGGTCTCATGCAGGCATTTCACCTTTATGGTGGTTCGGTCGCTCGCACAGCAGGAATCATCCTTAACATTGGCGAATGAATTGCTCGTATATGCCCGATGCCGATATAACGGAGAATCACTGAGGCTCTGAGCCACGATCTGGCTGCAGAGCAGGGCTGATCCAAATCAGAGATGAGTTGGGTCGGCACGATATTATGTCCCGCGCTCGTTACATACGGAGGTAACCGTGCAGAGAGTATCTCTATTTGTCGATGGCGCCAATATGTACTATGCCCAGCGGAAGCTCGGCTGGTACATGGATTTCCGCAAAGTGCTGCACTTTTTCGGTACTGGAGCTGGCTCGGTTATCAGCGAAGCGTACTACTATACCGGCGCGGACACGCAGACCAAGAGTCGGGACAGCTCGTTCTACGAGTACCTTATGTACTCAGGCTACACGGTTCGAACGAAGGCCATCAAGCAGATGGTCGACGATTCTACGGGCGAGATTGTCGAGAAAGCGAACCTCGACATTGAGCTCGTGATCGATATGTTCAACACGGTGGCGCTTTATGATACATGTATCCTGATGAGTGGCGACAGCGATTTCGAACGCGCTCTGGAGCTCGTCCGCTCGAAGGGCAAGCGAATCGCGGTCGTAGCGCATCCCGATATGACCGCTCGCGAGCTTCGTAACGTGGCAGGACGCAACTACTTCGACCTTCGGGAGCTTGAGCGGTCCATCGCACGCACCGACCGCCTCCCGGATGCGACTACCGTAACCACCCCGCGGAATGCTGACGACAGCGAGGGCGCCCCGCCAAAGGTTGTCGCGGCCGTCAACTCGGTTGCGCCTGGTCTCTGGAAGCCCGCCCCCAAGCCTGTTGAGCGTCCGTGATCGCTGGCAGTTGGACTAACCCCCGGAATGCAGCATGCCCGAGCGGATAGAGGGTGAGCCGTTCGTGGTCCGGCACGCGCGCCGCGCCGACGCCGCCGATATCAGCGCCATCTGGACCGATCTGATGCGCCTGCACGCACTCCTCGATTCCCGTTTCTCCTGCGCCCCGGGCGCGCAAGAGAACTACCGCCGGCATATCATTGATCGCGTTCGATGGCGAGACGGCATCGTGCTTACGGCTGAGGATGCCCGGGGCGCAGTCGTCGGGTTTCTCGTGGCCTCCGTTCATGAGCGCCCTGCAATGGCTAACCCGGGCCCGTATGGCTTCATCTCCGACGTCTGCGTGCGTGAAGACTGCCGGCGCCGCGGAATCGGGCGCGCCCTGTACGAAGAGGCGCATCGCTGGCTCGTATCGCGGAAGGTCCGCTCAATCGAGCTGTACGTCGCGGAGGCGAATCCCGATGCGCAGGCATTTTGGGGCGCCCTGGGACTCTCCCCTTTCCTCCAGATGCTCCACAAAGACCTCTCGTGACATTCGCTCCGAAACGATGCCCCGAAACGGTAAACTGAGAGGGGTAAGTCACCCTTCAGTCACTCCCCGAAAGGTTTGCAATCAATGAGCTTTCGAATTGCCGTTCTCGCGGGCGATGGAATAGGGACGGAAATCGTCGAGCAGGGATGCCGCGCCCTCAAGGCCGCTGGAGATCGCTTTGGCATCGCCCTCACCTTTGAGCACGCCCTCGTCGGCGGCGCAGCGTATGACGCTACGGGGCATCCGCTGCCGCCGGATACGCTCTCGCTCTGCCGCAAGAGCGACGCGGTTCTCCTGGGCGCTGTCGGTGGTCCAAAGTGGGATACAGTTCAGCCGGCCAACCTCCGCCCAGAGGTCGGTGCGCTGCTTCCGCTCCGCAAGGAGCTGGGCCTCTTCGCCAACCTGCGCCCTGCCACACTCTTCCCGGCGCTCGGGGCGGTCTCGTCGCTTCGCGCCGATATCGTGGCCGGAGGGCTCGACCTCCTGGTAG
>JBBRJW010000354.1:0-4457 GCA_038218705.1 Chthonomonadales bacterium
CTTCCCATTGCAGTCAACCCGGCCGGCGGCTTCAACTCCTACTGGACCATGCCAGTCCGCGGGAGCGCCCGGATCACCGTCGAAAATATCACCGATGAGATGTGCCACGGGTACTACTATCAGATCGACTACACCCTCACGGAGGTCCCTGCGGATGCCGGTTACCTGCATGCTCAGTGGCGCAGGTCAAACCCCGTGGCATACAAAGAGGTCCATACGCTCCTGGAGGGCGTGCGCGGGCAAGGCCACTATGTCGGCACCTATCTGGCCTGGCAGGTGAACAGCACTGGCTGGTGGGGAGAGGGCGAGATCAAGTTCTTCCTCGATGGCGACGGCGAGTTCCCGACTATCGCGGGGACTGGCACCGAGGACTACTTCGGCGGGGCGTGGAACTTCGAGTATCCGCAGGGGCAGTACGGCACGTTTTCCACTCCCTACCTGGGAATGCCCCAGGTCATCATGTCTGGCGAAGGCGGAATGTACCGCTCCCAGCAGAGGCACGGAATGTACCGCTGGCACGTGCCAGATCCGATTCGGTTCGAGGACGACCTGCGCGTCACCATTCAGGCGCTGGGGTGGCGGAGCGGCGGTCGCTACCTCCCGCTGCAGGACGACATCGCTTCGACCGCCTATTGGTATCAGGCGGAGCCACACGCCCCATTCCCCGTTCTGCCCGGCCGCGACGGGCTTGAGGTGATCTAGCCCGGGCCGAACTGTTCGGTCGGGCGCGTGCCAAAAAAGTGTCGCCCCCTGCTGCAGCCCATCTCGGGGTACAGCAGGGGGCGACATGTGTCTCACAGATTGTAGCTAAGCCTTGTGAAGGGGCAGCTTCCAGGGCTTCCGGTAGTCGCGCTCATAGACGATGGTGTTCTTGCCGGCTTTGCCCGCGATATCGTTCTTCTTCTTGGACCAGCGCACGCTCTCGCCGCACAGCAGCGAGGCGTTCGCCAGGTGGCAGACGTTTGTGGTCTGCACCATCGAGGCGATGTCGGATCGCGGCTGCTCGCGGCTGCGAACGCACTCGAGGAAGTTGCTCCAGTGATCGTTGGTCGGCTCGGCCTGCTCGGTTGGGATATCCTTGCCGTCGGCATCCTGGACCCGCCATCCGCCGCGCCAGACCCGCAGGGTCTTCCCGTCGGCGCTTACGAACTCCGTGCCATGGTCTGGCCGGCCCGGATGGTCGCGCCCTGTCTCCCAGTGGAGCACGAAGTCCGGGTCATCGAACTTCATCAACGAAACCAGAGTGTCCGGGGTGGTGCGGTCGTCATCAGGATAAGCCAGGTTCCCGCCATAGGAGGTTACCTCGGTCGGCATCACCAGGTCATTCGATTTGCTCAATCCAAGCAGGGCGATATCGATCATATGCACGCCCCAGTCGCCCGTGTTGCCCGGCCCGGTGTTGAACCACCAGCGCCATGAGCCGTGCACCTTGTTCGGGGAGTAGGGAGTCATCTCGGCCGGCCCGACCCAGAGATTGTAGTCTAGGCTGTCGGGGGGTGTTGTCGGCTCCTGGTGGCCTACCCGGGCCTCGTCGCATTTCCAGGCGCGCGCCAGCACTACCCGGCCTAGCTTGCCCGAGCGAACGTAGGCGATGGCATCGGTAAACTCGCGCGTGGAACGCTGCCAGGTGCCTACCTGCACGACGCGCTTGAACTTCCGTGCCGCCGCCTCCATCGCGTTGGCTTCCACAATATTGTGCGAGACCGGCTTCTCGCAGAAGGAGTCCTTTCCCGCTTCGCAGGCGAGAATGAGCGGCAAGGCATGCCAGTGATCGGGCGTGCCGATGATGACCGCATCGATGTCCTTGCGCTCCAGCATGTTTCGGAAGTCGCGATAGATATGAGGCTTCCGTCCATACTGGGCCTCGACGGCGCGCGCATCGTTCGGAATGCGGTCCGAGTCGACGTCACACAGTGCGGCGACCTCAACCTCCGGGCTCTTCATGAGCTCGCGCATATTGTATGCGCCCATGCCGCCGCAGCCGATAAGACCGATCACGACCTTGTTGTTGGCGGATACCTTGCCCCCGCTCTGCGGCTCAGGCGCGGCCTGATCACCCTCGGCCGGAACCGACTTTGCACGCGCCTTCGAACTGGACTTGTTTCCCATGTTCGGGACTCTCCTTTCAAACCGGAACTGCTTTGAAGTCGGTGGTTCATTGCGCGTCCTGGAACAGGAATTCCTCTCCACCACGGCCAATAGTCCAGAGCACTGCTGGCGCGCTCCGCTGCCAGCCCTCTTTGCAAGCGCCGCAGCGGCCATGCCGTGTGGCGTGGGAGCTCACTGTTGCCGAAAACCTCCGTCGCCCTGCGCATGATGCTTCTGCTGCTGCTCGCGTTCGCCTCGCACCCGCTTCCTGCCCAGCTGCGGCCCTTCACAACGCTGCCTTCCCGGGAGATTGATCTCGCCTCCACCACGGAGTGGACGTTCCAGCCGGAGGGCTCCAAAACCGCGCCGCGAGCGCTCCCTGTGCCAGCCGGCGGCTGGCGCCTCAATGGGTTTCCGGATGCAGTCGCCGGTACTTATGAGCGCAGGATAACGATTCCGCGCCTCCCCGGCGGGAATCAGGTAACGCTCGTCCACTTCGAAGCAGTCAACTGGGAGGCCACGGTTCAGGCCGGCCCCGACGCTTCGCGCCTCGCCACCGCCTGCGTACACCTCTCGGCATGGACGCCCTTCGATGCCGATATCTCCAAGCTCGTCACTCCCGGCCAAATGGCGCTCATCCGCGTAACGGTGCGCGATCGCTCTTTCTTCCGCAATGCGAAGGGCCAGTACACTGTTCCTGCCGGCGTGGAGTGGAACGAGAGGGCCGGACGCGGCATTCTTCGTGGCGTCTCGCTCCGCGCCTTTCCTGCGCTTGCGATTCAGGACGTCGTGGTTCGCCCAAATACTTCTGCCTCCACGCTCACCATTCAGGCCACGGTCACCAACGCTGGACCTGGCGCCCAGCGCGCGCTTCTCGGCGCAAGCTTTGCGCCAGCGAATCCCGGGGCGCGCTGGAGCTATCCTAGCCCGCGCCCTCTTCCACTCGTGTTCACTCCGGGCGAGCGGCGAACGATCACGCTGGGCCCGCTTCCCTGGAGCGCTGGCCGGGCCTCCTGGTGGTGGCCCAACATCCCCTATCGCCCCGACTACCGCGCGCAGCTCCATACCCTGACACTGAGCCTGCTCGGGCCCGGAGCGCAGAGCGCGCCGCTCCACTCCACGCGCGTCCGCTTTGGCTTCTGCACTCCCGGCCAATCCGGGCCGCACTACACGCTTAACGGGGTCCGCATCAACCTGCGCGGCGACAGCCTGCCAGAGGGCACCATCGGAACCGATGCGTTCGCGCGCCTGCCCGGCTTTCTCCCTCCCTCGGGCGGTAACGCCGGGTGGCCGGGCGCGGTCCGCAACTACCAGCGCCTGAACTACAACGTCGTGCGAATGCATCAGGCGCCGGCAACCCGTTACATGATGGACGTCTGCGACCAGCTCGGCCTTCTGGTAATCCCCGAGACCGCGATTCGCGGCGGAGGCAATCGGGCCGATGACGTCGCGTCAGACCCAGAAGCTTTCCGCACCCACCTGGCGGAGCTCATCCTGCGCGATCGCAACCACCCGAGCGTCGTCAAGTGGAGCCTCGAAAACGAGCTCTTTGGCGCGCCGGAGCCATTCCTGCGAAGTCTCTACGAGACGGCCCGGGCGCTCGACCCCGTGCGCCCCTCCTCCATTGACGACAACACCAGCGCCCCGTTATGGCCAGGCTTTGCGGTAATCGAACACTATTCCCAGGCCCCGGGCGCACCCGATCCGCGAGGCGGAGCACCCCGCACCGACCGGCCCTACGGACAGGGCGAGTTCGTCTGGGGGCTCGATGCATCCAGCCGCGGCCCACTCTGGTTCGGCCTCGGAACGCGAGCCATGCGCGAGTATGGCAACGCGGACATACGGCCCTATACGCTCATCGATGTCTGGCCCGGCGTGATTCCAGGCCTTACGCCCACCAACTTTCCGGACCCGCATCTCCCACCGGACTCACTGGAGCAGGGAGGTCGTTCCCTGATCGCGGCGGCCGCGCCCTGGCAGGACCCCCGCATCCAGCACGTCCAGCGCTCTTTCGCTCCGGTGGCCGCCTTCAACCCGGAGTTCGATATCGCCAATAACGAGAGCAACGGGCGCGGCGAATACGGTACGCACCCCATCACTGCACCCGGGGGCGCGCCGCTTCGGCAGGAGTGGATACTCTTTAACGATATGCTGACGCGCTCCCCGCTCCGGTTCTCGATCCGCTCGACCGTTCGTCTCGGAAGCGAAAAGGCCGTGATAGCGCCTTTCAGCCGCACGCTGGAGGTTGCTCCCGGCGAGAGCGTGCGCGTGCCCGTACAGCTCGCACTGCCAACGGTAAAGCAGAATACCGGATTCGATCTGCAGGTTACCGTCACGAACGGCTCGCTCCCAGCGTTCCAGGAGACCAT
>JBBRJW010000355.1:0-4451 GCA_038218705.1 Chthonomonadales bacterium
CTGCACCGGTCGAAACGCCAGGATAGACGGAAGCAGGGTACTCCGCGCCTATTCGCAGCCTCGGAAACGCGTGGTCGAGACCCGCAACGCGCCCGGTGCTGAGGAGCGTGTGCCCGAACGCCGGGGTAGCCGGTGCCGCAGAGCAGGATCCGCTGCCCGAGAGCTCGGCCGTAAAGAGAATGCGTCCCCCCGGGGGTAGGTTGTCGAACTCGTACGTCCAGGATGCGCCATTGGCCCCCGTGCGAGCCTTCCCGTCGAGCTCGCTCCCGTGATCGAACAGCAGGAATCGCGTCTCGATATCGGAGCCGGCTGAGAACGAGGCCTCAAGCTGACCATTGGCGCGGATCTCGCCGGAGATGAGCCCGATCGGCGGTGCGCCGGGAACGCCCGTGAAACGCAGGGCGACCGATCCGCTCGGCGATAGGAACTGCGAGAGGTCGAGTGCAACGGTCTGCGCCGGGCCTGTCAGGCGCGGCCCAACCGGTCGATACGCGTCAGGGTCCTCTACGGGCCCGGGAACCTCTAGAGCTGTCCCCAGTGGCGACCGGACAATGTGCTGCAGGAGGTCCTGCTGCGCGGATGGCGCGCTGGCCAGCCACCATCCGCCCGGCACCTGGTCGAAGTCATCCGGGCCCCCGAAGGTTATCAGCGATCCACCGCGGGTGACCCAGTCCACGAGGGCCTGATGGATTCGGGGCGAGAGGGGCTTCTGGTAGTTGTATGATAGGAGCAGAGTCTTGAACGGGCGCAGATATCCGGAGTCCGCCGCACGATCGAGCGAGAGCATCTGAACCGGAACGCCGCGCTGCAGAAGGGGCAGCGCTAGTCCGAAGAGGCCGTCCAGAGCTCCAGGGTCGCGCGTGCTCTGCTGCCATCCGAGGGAGTCCGCAAAGAGCACGCCAATACCTGCCTCCGGCGCCGGGGGCGCTCCTCGCAGCGGCTGCGAGTGCATCTCCTGGCAGGCCACCTGGAGGGCCGCAATCTCCGCTGCCAGATCGGGAGGGAGCTTGCCCAGGGCGCGCTCGGGGTAGGGCGAGAGCTCGTACGAGTCCACGTCGGGAAAGAGCAGGGCTGCCGCGGCGCACTCCTCGAATCGAGTTCGAATCGTCGCCGCGGATTCCGCCGCGTTGGAAGAGAAGGGGTTTATCAGGAACCAGGGCCTTTTGCCCGTGCCGCGTGCGAGCTGCGCGAGGGAAGAGAAATCGAGGTAGGCATGGGAGAACACCCTCTCGGCGCGAAAGCCTTCATAGCGTACCGGTGTGGAGGCAGTGTCGCCGTCCACCGTCGTGAGGATGTCCTGCACGCCAGGCAGATTGAAGAGACGGGAGAGTGGTGCAGCGGACCCGAGCTCCGCGGCATGGAGGGGACTGCCGGTCACAAGAAGGCGGCGCGCGCCTGGCGCATCCGGAAAAGGACGCATCAGATCGGCCACATTATCGGCAGCGAGCCGACTCAACAGGGACGAGACGCGCCAGCGGGCCAACGGGCCACCGGCTGGACCGCTCCATGGCTCCCGGTACTGGCTCGCCCACGCGGCCTTCGCCGCGGGATCGAACGGACCGTCCAACCCATACAGAGGCGCAGCAACGGCGAATCCCGGGCTTCCAGCGCGCAGCACGCTGGCGATCTGGTCGCGCTCATCGCGAGCCGCGATCGGCGCGCGGCTCGTCCCGGGCGTGTCGATGAGGCTCCATGCGGTATAGCCGCGAGTCTGCCAGGAGCTCCGCAGGGAGTTGTCGCTTCCTAGCGCAAGGATTGCGTCCGCCTGCAGGTCGAGAGCCGGCTCGACGGCTCTCGCAGTGCGCACGACCGTGTGGGGTGCAGCGGGCCGGTTCACCCGTACGCCAGCACCAATAAGGCCCTCCGTCATCCAGCGCCCGATGTAATCTGGAAAGCCGTCACCGTTTGTATCGGCCTGCTGTTCCATGAACCGAACGGTCTGGACTGCGATCGGTTCGGTGCGCGCGCTGATTACAACGATCACTCGCTGCCCGAGCGGATGGGTCTCAGGCACACTCCACGCGATTCGGACGGAGCCGTCCGCCATCTGCTCAACGCGGCTGGGAATTGGTTTCGCATCTACGCCGACCACGGAAACGGCGGGCAATCCGGGAGATGTCCCCGAGGTGTTGATGAGTGTAAGAAGACAGCTCTCGCCGGGCGCGCACGGGAGCGCGTAGGACCAGAAGCCGCCGATTGCAGCGCGTCGTGCGCCTCCGCTCGCCTCCGCGCCGACGCTCTTCTGGAGGTACGAGATCTCGGCCTGAGTCCCTGCCTGGAACTCCAATCCGTAAGGAATTAGTGGAGCGCTTCGAGCCGAGGCGGCGCCGAAGAGAGTGGTGGCCGCGAAGAAGCACGACGCGGCCGCCCATTTACGGAGAGGGTGGGTCGCGCGCATCGATGGGATAAGTCGGCCAGGGAGTTGAAGGCTCATTCGTGACAGTTCTGCGGCAAGGACTGGTAGGCCCGACGGTGAGACCGCCGGGCCTATCAGCGCAGGGATGCGCCTAGAAGCCGAGGCGCGGACTCGATATCGGTGAGTGAGTAACCATCGGGCGGCGGATCAGTGTTCCGTCACGATGGTCCAGAATCAGGTCGGTACAGACGCCGTAGTCCTCGAGCAGCTCCTTCGCGTACTGATCGCACTCCTCCTCATCCGGGAATTGCGCGGCCACCGCGGCCGCGATCGTTTCGGCGTCGCGCTCTTCGTCGACTCGCGTCACCGACTGAGTCTCCTCGTCTATCAGGAATCGCGTCTCCCAGGGAAGGTTGCACGCCTGCGAGAGGAATCCCGCGACGTCGGGAGTCATTGGCTGCCGGTCGGTCCAGCGGGTATCGAGGGCAAACGTGATCAGCCCGGAGCGCGCCTGCGCGAGATCGATAAAGGACTCCTCGTCCTCCAGCGTGAGCACGTCGTAGGAGTGGGCCAGAACGAGCAGTGAGATGTCGACATCGCTCTCGACGTTGTCGCCGTTCTGGTACGGACGGATGTTTTCGGGCTCGATCTCCCACCATTGCGCGAACAGGCGGGCCAGGGGCTCTGAGGCTGGCCCGAGCCAGAGGAGCCTGCTCGGCGTATAGCCTTTGTGGTCGAGGAGCGCGGCCGAGACGCCGACGATGTAGGCAACGTCCTCCTCCGATGGCTGGAAGAAGACGAACCGCTCGCCCGGTACATTCTCGTCGGGGTTTGTCTCGATCAGGATCCCACGAGTCTGGACGTAGTGCCAGTCGCGGAGATCCATCAGCTCCACGCCTTCAAAATCGCGGACGCGGGCGAGAAGGTCGCCCACCTCTTCGCGAACGCTCTCCATGCCCGGGAACTGGTCTGCAGCTTCCGGAGGCGCGATGTTATATACTTCGTCGGCTTCGTCACTCTGTCGCAGCAGCGCATAACATTCGGCCATCTCCAGCACCAGCCAGATTGGGAGACCACCATACGTATCGTTCAGCGCGTGGAACGCGTTGATCGCGTCCTGGTAAGCGCCGAGGTCCATCAGAACCTGGGCAGTGTCAACATCGATCGCCTGGGTCAGCTCGTTAACCGTGGTTCCGACAAGCTCACGTGCGCGAGTGAGGAACGGGCGGGCGACGAACGGCTGCTGAAGCTGAAAGAAACGGTTGCCGACCTGGTAGTAGAGCGTGGGCTCCTCGCGATTGGCGCGGAGCTGCTCGAAGAGCTGCAGCTCCTCACTCTCGCCGGCGTTCGCAGCCCGCGCCATTCCACTCAGTAGCTCGCAGGTTGTATCGAGAACCAGATCAGACGAGACATCGGTCTGGAACGCGAACACAAGCTGTTGGAGTGCGCTGGCCGGGTCGCCCTGGGCAGCGATGGCCTGGGCGCGCTCGACGATCTGCTTTACTTCGTCGGATACCGGCGGGCCCGTCTGAAGGGGCTTGCCATCCGGTCCAAGAATTCGCATCGTGGTATCTCCGTAATCAGGTTCAGTTTTGAGGATTTGGCATGTCGGCACATTTGCCCGGCGGCTATTCGAACGGATAGAGAAGTCTGCTGATCGCGTAGACGGCCGCAGTCTCCGTGCGCAGGATACGCGGGCCGAGGGAGACAAGTGCCGCCCCCGCCAGAATTGCCTGGTCAGCCTCCGCGCGGCTCCATCCACCCTCCGGTCCCACGAGAAGAAGGATTCGGGCCCCGGAGTCGCGCGCGGATTCGCTATCGCTGAGTGCTCCTGCGCCACCGTCAGTGTGGAGGAGAAGCACCTGATCGAAGGAGTCGCGGGCCTCGTTCAGAACCGCTGGCAGCGACGCGGGCCCACGGACCTCCGGCACGGAGCCCCGCCCGGACTGCTCGGCAGCTCCCTTCACAATGGCGCGCCATCGAACGAGCCGGTCCGCGGCGCGATCGGCGGGGAGGTCCACTACGGAGCGCTCGGCCCGTATAGCGCAGAACGCCGCAGCTCCGGCCTCTGTCCCATGCTGGAGCACTTCTTCGT
>JBBRJW010000356.1:0-4450 GCA_038218705.1 Chthonomonadales bacterium
GTTGTGCTCTCCAGCCTATTTGCCACCTGGCAACTACGTGGGCAGGAGTGTCTCCAGGAGTGCCGGGCGATGCTCGCGGCCTCTCAGAAGCAAGTCCCCGTTACTGCGTCACCAAAATAACGGCTTCCGTGAGCTGTTACCAGTAGCTTGCTGGAAAGGTTTCGGCAGAAATCATCCTTGCGATCGGCAATGATCCGCTTGAGTTCCGCGGGGGTGGTGAAATGGAGTCCTCCCGGCAGTTCGCCGGTGGCATCAATTTTACCGGCGGAATCATCAACAATTCGCCACCGACCGATCGCATCGAAATTCTCCAACCCGAAACCGATAGGGTCGAGCACCTTGTGGCAGCTCGCGCAAACGGGGTTCGAACGATGGAGCTCCGTGCGCTGTCGCAGCGTCATGTTCGCTATTACCAGTTTGTCCTGCTTTTCCAACGAAGGCACGTTCGGCGGTGGCGGAGGCACATGTTCGCCAAGTACCTGCTCCAGCACCCAGACGCCCCGATTTACAGGGCTGGTGCGGTTTGGAAATGAACTACTTGCGAGAATGCCCGGCATTGTCAGGATGCCTCCGCGGTTGGAATTCGTCAGTGTTACACGTCGCATCTGCTCGCCGCGAACGGTCGACTCCAACCCATAGATAGTCGCCAGTCTTTCGTTGAGGTAAGTGGAGTTGCTATCGATCAGGGCTGTCATTTTGAGGTTATTACGAAGGGCCTCTTGAAAAAACAGGCGGGCCTCGTCGTACATCGCCAATCGCATTTTCGGGGTCATCTGCGGAAACTTCTGGGTGTCGAACATCTTTCCCTGAAGCTTGTCTAAGCCGAGCCATTGCGCCCCAAATCCATCGAACAGTGCCCGCGACCGCGGATCGTTTAACAGCCGCCGGGCCTGGGCGGCAAGTACCACCGTATTCTGCAGCTTCCCAGAGTCTGCCAGTGCGGACAACTCGGCGTCGGGCATCGTCGCCCACAGCAGATACGAGAGGCGTGACGCCAGTTGATAATCGTCCAGAGGGGCGATCTCCTGTGACACCGTCGTGTTGCCGCTTCTATTCGCTTTGACGGGCGTGATAAACAGAAACTGTGGCGACACCAGGGTCGCCTTGACCATCAATCGCAGTGCTGCGGGATAGGGTTTGACGATCGCTCTCGCCAACGAGAAGACACGAATCAGGACATCCACTTCCGTATCCGACGGCGGCCGACGAAACGCGAGCCGAGCCAGTGATCGAGCAACTTTCCGCGCTGCTGCCGTGGGATTCACCCCTTTTGCCGGCAGCTCGCCGAGCAGCCGCCGCTGCACTGCTGTCGGCTTTGATCCTGCGGGTGAAAAAGACCTGTCCAAAACATCATTCGCGATTGAAAGGTATTTCTCGACCAGTAGTGGCGAGAGGGTATTGGTGTATCCCGCACCGACTACCTCATCCGGCAGCTCCCGTGCAATCGCAGGATCAACACCGAATATGTCATGGAGCGTGTTGCCATATTCCCGCTTGTTCAATCGTCGAATGACAAACGGGCCAGGATCCTTCAGCAGGAGGTTCTTCATTCCTGCTACCCAGTCGATGACCGCTTTGCGTTCCTTTTCGCTCGGTTGTTTGTCCTCACCCACAGGTGGCATTTGATGAGCCGCGATCTGGGTCGACACTCGCTTCCACAGATGTTTCAACGCCAGCCCGTCCGGATTCTTCTCTATATTTTGGAATGTTATATCACCGCTCGGCCTCTTATCGTTATGGCAACGCAAGCAGTAGGTCGAAATGAACGGTGAGACCTCATTCCTAAAGGTCTTGGACGCTTCGGTGCGCGCCCGGATTACAGCCGCGGCATCGTTCGTCGAGGAGTCGCCCGCGCGCAGCACTGCCGGCAGCGCCAGCAGCAAAGCGGTGAGGAGCGATAGGATGAGTTTCACGTTCAGTTCCTTCAGTTGTTGTTTGCAGACCAGGGTGTGACGCCTCGTCCCAGGGCGCACTGAGCTTCGGCTTTGCGGTGAGGAATTCCGGGTGCGTCGTCAGATGCCGTTCGACACCCGCACAAGGTTGATTGCTATCACGATGACTTACGAAAGCGTCAGTATCTTCTCGCGTAAGATCGTCTCCCCAGACGAAGAGTGGTCTCCGAGGGTCGTGGATCAACTAATCATGGGTTTCCCCAGCGGTAACGGGCCGTTTCGTGTCATGACAGGCTCTGGATAGTCATTCAAGGTAAGCTTTTTAGTAGCTCCCCGCACCCCCTCAGACCATCTAAACAGCCTTCCTCACGATCGCGCCATTTAGCAATAGGCTTGCCGTCAGCAGGCAGCACCTGGAGTTTTCCGAATGATGCAGTATACCAGTCAAAAGGTCGGGGAATAAAAGATAGAGGGGAGGCGGCGCGCCATCATAGTCTTACCGTTGCCGGGAGGGCCGATCAGCAGGAGCTTGTGCCTGTCGGCTGCGGCCACCTCCAGCGCGCCCTTCACATGCGCGTGCCCCTTCACATCGGTTAAGTCGTGCGGGTAGGTCATCTGATCGGTGGCGAACGCTCCCTGGAGTGATGACGGGGCGAGGCAGTTCATTTGGGCTGTCCACGCGAGAGGGTTGCAACGGCCCAGCAGGCGATGCCTTCGCGTCGGCCCACGAAGCCCATCTGCTCGTTTGTGGTGGCCTTCACGCTGACTCGATCCTCCGAGATACCCAGGCTGTTCGCCATGACCGCCATCATCCTCGCGCGGTGCGGCATGATCTTCGGCGCTTCCGCCACTGCGGCCGCGTCGACGTTTACAATGGTCCAGCCGGCGTCGCGAACGCGCTCCCCCACCACTTCCAGCAGCCGCAGACTGGAGATGCCCCGGTATGCCGGGTCGGTGTTCGGAAAGAGGATGCCGATGTCGCCCAGCGAAGCTGCGCCGAGGAGCGCGTCGCACACGGCGTGCAGCAGTACGTCGGCATCCGAGTGGCCGTCGAGACCCCGGTCGTGGGGGATCTCGACTCCGCCAAGAAAGAGCTTGCGATGGGATTCCGGCTCCGCGAACGCGTGAACATCGTAGCCGAAGCCGGTGCGAAACTCGAAGGCAGTAGAAGGTCGGTCGATAGCGGTCTCCGGGGGGGCGCTCGCACCGAGAAGGCGAAGCGCAAAGTCAAGGTCTTCGGGCCGCGTGATCTTCAGGTTCGCGGCGTCACCGGCCACGACTTCGACGGGCGCGCCCATCGCCTCGACCAGCGTGGCCTCGTCCGTGGGCTCGCCCGCAGCGAAATCGAACCGCCGATAGGCTTCGCGGAGCAGATCCGCGCGCGCGCCCTGGGGAGTCTGTACCGCCACCATCGCGGTGAGCGCGCGGCCATCCAGCTCCACCGAGCGGGGCAGGGTCGACCGGGCAATCGAACTGGCGTCGACGCGCTTGACCGTGTCCGCCACGGGAAGGCCTGGAACCGCGGCGCCCACACGCGCGACGCCGTCGAGGACTCGATCGATGACGGCGTGCGTGAGCAGTGGGCGGGCCGCATCGTGCACCAGCACAACTGCGATCTCTCCGGGGAGAGCAGCGAGCCCCTGCTCCACGGAGCGCGCGCGAGTCTCGCCGCCAGCCACAACATCGGTCACTTTCGAGAAGCGAACCGTGGCAGCGCGAACCTCTATCAGCTCGTCGTGACTTGCAGCCAGTACGATCCGCTCGACTGCAGGGTGGCTCTCAAACACTCCGAGCGTGCGGTCGAGCAGCGTCTGGCCGCCAAGCTCTGTCCAGATCTTGTTGCGCGGGCTACCGAATCTTTTTCCCTGGCCCGCGGCGGGGATAATTACTGCTACCCTGAGGCGGCCCGTAGCCGCCATTGCTCCCGCCGTTACCGTCAAACTCTTCTCCCTCGTCGTCACGGGCCCGGGCGAAGATCATCTTGCCCGCAACGGTCTGCAGAACACTGCTCACCACCACGGAGATCGTAGAGTTCAGGTACCGTCGCCCATCCTCCACCACGATCATGGTTCCGTCGTCAAGGTAGGCAACGCCCTGATTCGGCTCCTTGCCCTCCTTCACGATTGGTACGGTCATTACTTCCCCGGGAAGCACCACGGGCTTCAGGGCGTTCGCAAGCTCGTTAACATTGAGCACCTGCACGCCCTGAAGAATCGCCACCTTGTTCAGGTTGAAGTCGTTGGTTACGATGACGCCCTTGAGGGCTTTGGCGAGTTTTACGAGCCGCGTATCGACTTCGTCGTGCTGCGCGGAGCGTTCCAGAGCCTTGTCCCAGCTCCGCACGATCAGCGGCAACTCCTCCTGCATCGACTTGAGAATGTCGAGCCCGCGTCGGCCGCGCGCGCGCTTCAGGCCATCACTCGAGTCTGCAATGTGCTGCAGCTCATCGAGTACGAAGCCCGGCACATAGAGAGGGCCCTGCATGAAGCCCGTGCGGCAGACGTCAGCGATCCGGCCGTCGATAATAACGTTCGTGTCGAGGATCTTGCAATCCGCCA
>JBBRJW010000357.1:0-4423 GCA_038218705.1 Chthonomonadales bacterium
CGATCTGGCGCTCCTGATGCTGCTCGCCAACGCCGTACAGAACGCGATGACCCATGGCGCGGGCGACCTGAGCGTTGGGATTGTCTCCTCCGGCTCGCTTCTGGTCGTTGGCTGGATCCTCACCCGCGTCTTCGTTCGGTCGTCCAGAGCAGAGGGGCGAATCATGGGCGAGCCCACGCTGCTTCTGAGCAGCGGAGCGCTCATTCAAGATCATATGCGCCTGGAGCGAATAACCAGAGAGCAGGTGATGGCCGCTCTGCGTCAGAACGGCCTCACGGATCCGGCGCAGGCCGCTGCGGCAATTCTGGAAGTGGACGGCTCGATCAGCGTGATCCCTCGAGACGATGCGCGAGCCTCAGCGGGTGAGCGCGAGCACGCTCAGGAACCGGCCACCGGGGGCGATTCAACTTCGCCGCGGCCATAGGACAGCAAGAGGCCCCGAACGCGACAAGCGCCCGGGGCCTCTTCTCAACTCGTCGGCCGCGGGAGGCCGCCTACGTGCCCGGAGCGGGCGATGAACGCGGCGGACCGACCGGTCGCCCGGCCCGATCCCGCCAGAGAGCCTGAAGCCGGATCAGCAGCGCGCCAATCGCCATCACCGTCACAAATACTTCCGCGCTCATGCAGAGCACGCCGAGCCCGATGTTCGCGATGCCGGCAATCGTGTTCACGGCGAAGAAGACGAGCAGTCCCAGGGCCATGCGCCGCCAGAGCGTGCTATCGCCGGAGCGATGCAGCCGACGGGCGGCTGCGTTGCCCACCACCCGCATCGCGCACTGCCAGGAGAAGGCCGCTACGAGCAGAATACCGATCGCCACCATGCCCGAGATGGGCGACGAGAGTGCTCCCATAACCGGGCTGCTCTTCGCGATCCCGTCGTTAATGGCGAGCAGCAGGAACGAAGTCGCGCCACCGACGATGCCGTAGACCAGACTCCGCCCTGGCTGGGCCACAAGCGTCGAGGCCACGTTCTCTGCGACTCCGCCCGCAACCACGAGCACAATCAGGCCTACTAGCAGGCCGAGAGCGAGCAGGAATATCTGCATGCTCACCCAGTTGTGTCGCTGCTTATTGTCGGCTGCATGTCGGGTAGAGCCGAAGGCCGCGTCGAGTGCGCTCGCAGAAGCGGCCGAAGCGTGCACCACCTGAACACCGCGCACCGTCGGGTCCACCGTCACGCTCCCGCCAAACGCGATCACCGATCCGCCGACCGCAGCCCCCGCGCCGATATGTACCGCAGAGTTGACGGTAACGACGTCCTCTCGCACGCTGCCCTCAATATCGACAGTACGGTCCTTCGCGGCAACCCGGTCCACACTCTGGCCGGCCTCGACCACTAGTGGTTTCGGCGCCGCGAGTGCGGCTCGCCCGGAGCCAAGGCCCACGAGCGTCAGGACGATCGCATTCGCTGCAATGATCCCCATTCGCCCTTGCCAATGCCCTCGCGCTCTCATCGTGAGACCCTCCTACGCGCCGCTGCGCTGCCCGCGCGCCCTGCGCGTCGAGGCGAGATAACCGCCTGCAATCAAGAATGCTGCATCGAGAGTAAGACCGCGCGCAGCCGAAGCGCCGAGCGAGCGATAGGTTTCGCTCAGCAGCTCGCCGAGTTGCCCCAGCGAAGCGGCGAGAGCCGCGGTAAGCCGACCCAGGAGCGGGACGCGCTCAAAGAGGGCGCCCATCTGGTCGAACCAGGCTCGAACGCCCGGCAGGTTCGCGCCGAGAGCCTCCCGGCCCCAGCTCGTGGAGATGAAAAAGAGCAGAGATGCCGTGAGAACGCAGGCTGCAAGCGCGCGTGGAACGAGCATCAGCAGGGAGTGCGTCTCCGTAGCGAGCGGCTGCGTAACCGAGATTCGCGCCGGGGAGACCGTCGACGACTTCACCGCGGTCGTCGGGGTCTGCTGCTGCCCGAGCGCCGTGCGCACCTCGCGCCTGATCGTGGGCTCAACAGCCGCTTCCCGGGCGATCGTCGGCCTGGCAAGCCCATCGACCGATACCATGCGGGGAAAGTCGCCTCGCTCAATGCGCTCCATGATCCTCGGAGCGAAGTCCGGCGGCGGGGCGGGGGCGGGCACATCGTTCAGGAGGCCCGTCAGGCGCTTTTCGCGCCGGTACTCGCGTCGGCAGTCGGCGCAGCCCACCATGTGCTGCTCGAGCGATCGAACCAGCTCAGGCGTAAGGAGCGGGTCGCGCTCTGCCAGCATGGGCAGCCGCTCCTGCACCCGGGCGCAGAGTCCACGGGCTGCAGCGGATTCACCCGTGCTCAGGCCGGTGATCGGCGGCGGGGTGACGTAGGCGCCCCAGCCGTTCTCCTCTTCGTTTTGTTGGAATCTATTCTCCATTGGCTTCCATGTCCAGTGCGGAGCGGAGACGACTCCGAAGCATCTCACGCCCGCGAAACAGGTGCGTCTTAACCGTGCCAGAGGGCATGTCGAGCACCAGCGCAATCTCCTCAACGCTCATATCCTGCAGGTGGCGCATCACCACCACCACGCGATACTTCTCGGGCAGGTTCTGCACGGCTCGCTGCACCTCATCCCGCACGGCGCTTCGGATCGCGGCCGATTCTGGCCCCGTCGCGCGCAGGTCGGCAGCCGGCTCCCGCCCCTCCTCGCGCTCGACATCGAGCGAAAGCGCCGTGCGCGACTTGCGGGCGCGAATGTGGTCGATGCAGAGGTTGGAGGAGATCTTGTAGAGCCACGTTAGAAAGCTGGCGTCCTGCCGGAAGGAGCCGAGCGCCCCATAGGCGCGCAGAAAGGTCTCCTGGGCCAGGTCGCCCGCATCCTCGGCGTTCCCCAGAATGCGGTACGCGAGGTTATAAACCTGCCGCTGGTAGCGCTCTACGAGCCCGTTGTATGCTGCCGTTGTCCCGCAGAGCGTCGCTCTTACGAGGTCGGCATCCGACTGTTGCACCAGCGTTATCGTCCTCGTCTCCCCCTTGCCAGCAGCGGTTCTCAGGGGGATTACGCAGTGGCGCGCGAACCGGTTTCAGAATCGCAGCGGCGGGAAGTTTATCACTTCTGTGGACCGCGTGCTACTCTTCCGCCAGCAGCTCCCTGATGGAGACGGATGCGACTCCAGACTTCCGCACAACGCATGCGCCAGCGCGGTTGGCAATGGTTGCCGCCTCGAAGGTGGTGGCCCCGCTCAGCAGGGCCAGTGTCATTGCGCTGATGGTGGTGTCTCCCGCGCCCGCCACGTCGAAGACCTCCACCGGATGGGCTGGGGCACGGCGCGCCTCGCCCGCACGGGTCCAGTAGACCAGCCCGCGGCTCCCCTGTGTGATAACCAGGGTATCCACATCGAGCTCGGCTCGAAGCGCCTCTCCGTGCGACATCAGGGCTGGCTCGTTCTCCGGCAGGCGAGTGTGCCCGAACTCCTCGGCCTCCAGCTGGTTGAGCGACAGCACGGTCGCGCCCCGGAGCCATGCCGCACTGGAGGGCTTTGGATTGGTGACCAGAGGCTTTCCAGCGGCCCGGGCCGCCTCCACCAGCGTTCCCGCAATCTCAGGGGTCACCACCCCTTTGCGATAGTCCGAGACGAGGATCGCGTCGACGGTTCGGAGGCTCTCGAGCGCGAAGCAGAGCAGGCGATCGGCCACTTCAGGGTCGAGCGGATGTGTCTGCTCGCGGTCGACGCGAAGCACCTGCTGGTGCTGAGCCACGATCCGGGTCTTGCGGGTCGTAGGCCGGGAGCTATCGGTGAGAATGCCGTCCACACCGTGCGATCCCACGCTCAGCTCCGCCCGCAGGAGGCGTCCCATCTCATCGTCGCCAACAATCCCTGCCACCGCGACCCGCGCATCCAGGGCGCGCAGGCTGTTGGCGACGTTGGCCGCTCCGCCGGGCTTGAAATCGTCCGACTCAATCTCGACGACCATTACGGGGCTCTCGGGCGAAATGCGCCGCACCGAGCCGCGCAGGTACTCGTCCACCATCAGGTCGCCAATCACAAGCACCGAGCGCGACTCAAATCCCCGAACAATCTCCTGGAGACGGCCCCTCTTCAGACAGGCTTCCATCCATTACCCTTCCTGGCCCAACATCAATACCGGGCACACCCTAGATCCGGGAGAGATAGGTCTCTCCCGAGAATCGGCACTCGCCATCCTCGTCTTTGATATAGACGCGATCACGCTCACATCCGAGCATCTGTGCCGCCGTATTTGCAAGCCAATCGATCGCGCGAGCGATCCCCAGGGCCGGGGGATCGCCGGCCAGCCGCCGCCACTCCCGTTCCCGCTCCAGCCACTCCCCCGCCAGACGCAGGCCCCCCAGGAACTCCTCGGTCCGCAGAGTCCGGTCGCCACAGCCGGCGCATCGCCAGATCGTCCCGGCGTCCCAGACCGCCATGGCGTCGGCCGCCTGCATCGCGGACACGATCTCGCTCCCAACCTCGCTGTCGGCGGTGAGTTCGAACTCCCGGT
>JBBRJW010000358.1:0-4404 GCA_038218705.1 Chthonomonadales bacterium
CGTGGAGCCAATCGTTCGATTTCTGAATGGAGGAAAGCGCTATCGGGTGCGTGTCGCGATCCGCAAGTCAGAAGCAGCGGACGAGGCCTACATGATGGTAGGAGGGCAGCGGCTAACGGTTGAGAGTGGGGGCGAATGGGCAATCGCGAGTGCGGAGATAGCAATACCCCGGGGAAGCGATGACCCGGGACTTACGCTGGTCAACATGAGCCGGCACCCCGTCTGGTTCGACGCGATCACGATCACAGCGGTTGGCTCGGGCGGCGACGCGTCCCCTCCGCCATAGAAATGGCCAGCGGCAGCGATGCGCTGATCTCCGCACGATCAGTGGGTGCGACGGAGCAACTCGGAAACCGTCACGCACCGGTATCCCCGCGCTCGGAGGCCATCCAGGAGCAGCGGCAGCGCCCGAACGGTGCTCTCGCGCGACATGTAAGCGCCGTCGTGCATCAAAATGATGCCGCCGGGCCGCACGAGCCGGAGGACTCGCGCGGCCATGGCCTGCGGAGTACGCGCCTCTTGATGCTCGAGAGCGACGGTCCAGTCGATCATTCGCTCGTCGTCACGCTGGGCCTCGCGATAGATAATCGGATTCCACTGCCCCCGGGGGGCACGGAACAGGTGCGTCCTATAGTGCGCAGCATCGTATAGGCAGATATCGCAGCGGGCGATCTCCGAGCGGACCTGCCGCTCGTTCTCCCGGTTCAGGTAGGGATGCCCAAACGTGTGATTGCCCACCTCATGGCCCTGGGCGATGGCCAGGCGCGTAAGCTCTGGATGCATGACGATTAGCCGACCCTCTTCGAAGAACGTCGCCTTTACGCCATAGTAGCGCAGGATATCCAGCACGCGAGGAGTGTAAGCCGGGTCGGGTCCGTCGTCGAAAGTGAGCGCCACGAGCCTGGTGCGGTCGTCGCCACGCCAGACGATCTCGCTCGAGTGCGCGTCAAGCCACCACTCGCGAAGCGCGAACCCGTGCCACGAGAGCGCGCCGGTCGCCGCCAGAATCAGGGGCGCTGCGAAGGCGAGCGTCGCCAGCAATCGAGATATCCTTCGGCCTCTATTGGTCATGTTAGTGATCTGCAGGGCTCCGCTGCCGTGAGGCGCATCATCGTGGCTGGGGTGAGAAGATAGTAGTGTATACCAGATAGAGGTTCAAAGCTGCAATGAACGCCGCCAGAGACCATCCTATTGCTCTGGTTATCCATCCATTTACGAACGGGCCCATCTTCCTGCGATCACAGGTGAACTGAATCAGCGGCACCACCGCAAACGAGAGCTGGACCGAAAGCACCACCTGACTGAACACGAGCAGTGTGCCTGTTCCCCGCTCCCCGTACAGCCAGACTACCACCACCGCCGGAACAATCGCGAGGCACCGGGAGACGAGGCGGCGAAGCCACGGCTGCAGGCGGAATCGCGTGAAGCCTTCAAGGATTACCTGCCCAGCAAGCGTTCCCGTAAGTGTTGAGTTCTGCCCGGATGCAAGAAGTGCAACCGCAAAGAGAGGCGTTGCGAGGGAAGCTCCAAGCAGGGGTGTCAACAGCTTGTAAGCGCTCTGGATATCGCCAATCTCATGGTGCGCCGTACGATAGAAGGCGGCCGCAGCGAGCACCAGGATCGCGGCGTTAACGAACAGAGCCAGCGTGAGCGCTACCGACGAGTCGATATATGCGAGGTGAATTGCGTCCTTGAGGCCTGCGATCGAATAACCGTGCCTCCGGGTTTGTATGATGGATGAATGCAGGTAGAGGTTATGGGGCATCACTGTCGCGCCAAGAATTCCGAGCGCGATATAGAGCATCTGGTGGTTGCGCAGAATATCCATAGAGGGAATAAACCCGCTCACAACTCCATCCGCACCGGTCCACTGAGGGGCGGCGTATACCAGCTCCAGAATAAAGATGCCCATCATGATCGCGATCAGCGCGACAACGAGCGTCTCAATCCAGCGGAACCCGCGATTTTGAAGGGCCAGAACCAGGAGGACGTCAAGGCCGGTTAACGTAACGCCAGCGATCATCGGGATGTGGAAGAGCAGATTGAGGGCGATCGCTGCGCCTATAACCTCCGCGACGTCGCACGCCACGATCGCCACCTCGGCTGAGAGCCAGAGGAGAATCGAAGCGCGGCTGCTGTAGGAGTCTCGGCAGGCCTGAGCCAGGTCACGGCCTGTTACGATTCCAAGCTTTGCGGCAAGCGACTGTAAGAACATCGCCGTGAGGCTCGACGCGAGGACTACGGAGAGCAGGCGGTAGTTGTAGGCTGCCCCGCCCGAGATATCGGTGGCCCAGTTCCCCGGGTCCATGTACCCCACAGCGATGAGATAGCCCGGACCGATAAAGGCGAGTAACCGCTTCCAGAATCGAGCCGATAGTGGCACGTCAATGGAACGATGTATCTCGGGCAGGCTCGGGTCCCGTTCGTCACTTAGCCAGCCATCACGCGGTCTCGCATCCACATTCGCAGCCTCGGGCTCCCCTATCACTCTACCACCCGCCTCTCCACTCCGCTCGTACTGCACGGCTCCTCGCTCCCGGCCCTGAGATTCCCACATGCGCCAACAAAAAGCTGATCCGCGGCCTCCGGCGCAACTCGCACAAGCGTGCCGGCAAACCGCACCAGAAAAGCGCCGCCAAATGGTTCCCGCTCGACAAACTCGATCACCGCGCCCGGCCGCAAACCGAGGCCGTCGAAGTAACGCAACAGCTTCGCATCCGTGTCCCCCACTCTCTCAACTACCAGCGTGGCTGCATCGCTCTGGCTTGAGAGCGCGGTTCCCCGGATGGCGGGCACACTCCCGTCGCGCGCGGGGATCGGGTCCCCATGCGGACACGTGGCGGGGTATCCCAACAGCGCATCGATGCGCGCCTCGAACTCCTCGCTAATATGGTGCTCCAGCCGCTCCGCCTCCACGTGAACTTGGTCCCACGAGTAGCCGAGCGCCTCCACGAGGTAACGCTCCAGGAGCCGGTGGTGCCGAATAATCTCCAGGGCGATCTTTTCGCCTGCCTTTGTCAGGCGGACGCCATGATAGGGCGTGTGCTCGGCGAGCCTCAGCTCGGTCAGCCGGCGAAGCATCTTGCTCACCGCCGCGCCAGATACGCCAACGCGCGCCGCAATATCCTGACTGGTGACGTCCTCGGCGTTGGTCCGGGCCTTGTAGATCGCCTTTAGGTAGTCTTCGACAGATGGCGTTGACATGGCCGATCTCCATCTTAATGGTGGTCAGTAAAAACTTGAACCGCAGTTAACTTAAGCGTAGCATACCTGTCGTCGTGTTCAGAAGTCAACCCCATTCCGCAACTGTACAGAGTCAGCGCATCTGGATTTCCGCCTCTCTGGATCTTGCGAGAGCACCGGTGCACCAACAACGACCACGATGAAGCGCGCGCGGCAGCCGTGCAATTCATACGCGTTTGCGCGATCTGCTGCACGCTTGGTGGAGCCACCGCCACTTGTCGGCACTCACCGAACCCGAATCAGGTGCGCCGGCTTGCACGCCTCCGACCGGGGCCAATCTATCGGCTGCATGTGCGGCGCGCCCCCCTTCCCCATCCGAGGCCAATCCATCGGCTTTTTGCGCAGTGCGCCCCCGGCCCCCGTTTTTTTTTTGCGAGGCCAGGCACCCGCTGTAAAGCTCGCGTCGGTGGCCCTCCGCGCGGTGCTCCCCCCTTCCCCCCAAATTTTTTTTGGGGGGAAGGGGGGAGCACTACTTACCGCTCCGTCCCGCCTCAGCGACACCTCTTCCGGTACGCGAAGGCGCACGCAAGCTTCGCTCAGTTCGTTCGCTAATGGAGGGGTGACTGAAATCGCTTGCCAATGGCTCCGGCTTCGACTGCTGGTTCGGCCCGGGCGAATGTCGGCCCGTGCCTTGGAGCAGGGAGAGCTCCCGGCCCGCGCTTCGCAACCTGTTCACGGTGCAGGGATTTCATTGCGCCCAGAGGGAGCGAGTGCGCACGCCCCTCCCTTAGCGAGTGAGTATCGCGACACCACAGTTCGAGAGGGAGAACCGTTGGCGCGATGCGAGCGAGCGGTCAGGGGAGGGGTCGAGGAATAGGAAACATCCGTCCAGCCTCAGGCGCTCGCCTGCGGAGGACGTCGGGCAGGCGCGCCCGTGGCCCGGAAACGGGATCTACGGGCAGGTCCCCGCGTCAGCCTACCGGTATAGCCAAAATCGCCCTTGCGAACTGCTCAAACATATGCTATTATCCAATGCATCGACTGGAGGCAGGATTGGGCAACACAGAACGCGAGCTACTAAAGGGAAACACTCCGACGCTTATCCTGGCCGTGCTGGCGGATGGCCGGCTTCACGGCTACGGGATTGCGCGCGAAATTGAACGGCGCGGTGGCAACGCTCTGAAGTTCAAGGAGGGCACCCTCTATCCAGCACTGCACACA
>JBBRJW010000359.1:0-4395 GCA_038218705.1 Chthonomonadales bacterium
CAACGGAGACGTGATAGCGATGGGCCAGCAGCGCGAGGCTCTCGCCTGGCTTGACAACATGGGAGGCCGCTGCTGAGGCTCCGCTGAGCGAGCAGCCAAGAAGCAGGGCGGATGCAGCGGCCGAAAGTGCAACCGGGGAAGTAAATGGAGACTTTCCGTTCACTAACTCTGTCCTTCCTAATCGCAGGCTCGATCACAATCGCGCCAAATGCGCGACGCAACCAGAGCCAGACTCAACGGGGTCGGTGCAGGGAACGTCATCTGCAGGGAACCAGGAAACGGGTTTGCCGGCGCTCACGCAGCGAGGAATGGGCGCTGTCAGGCTCTGCCTGACCGTTACACATACTAGCCAATAGTGGACCGACCTGTCAAGCGATCGCGACGATTTCTTTTTGACAAGTTGGCCGCGCGGGGCCCGATGCCCTGACAACCCATTCTGTTGCAGAACTGCCTCGTAATGTTGCTTGACCGCGCGGTCCCGCCATGTTATAATTATGTTTAGTGCAGTATACCGGCCGAGTGGGTTCACAGGTCCGCGAAAGCGCACAACGCAGCGGTGGCGGCGCGCCCCGAGGAGCGACACTGGATGGGGATCGGCACCGCAATCGGCACATTTGCAAAGAGCGGCATCTGGCTCGGTCTACTCGACATTGCGGTCGTTGCTTACCTCATCTACCGCCTCATGCTTCTTGCCCGCGGAACGCGCGCCCTGCAAATCCTCGGTGGGCTCGGCACTCTGCTCCTTGCCCTCTATTTTAGCGATAAACTCCGGCTCGATACGCTGAACTGGCTGCTCAGGCAGATTGTGCCCCTAGGGCCAGTCGCCATCGTTATTCTCTTCTACCCCGAGCTTCGCCACGCACTCGAGGAGTTCGGGCCGCGCTTCTGGAGTCGCGGCCTCAGCCTCCTGAACCGCGAGGATGTGAGCGAAGTGGTCGCAGCGGTGGTCGCAGCCGTGAGTGAGCTCTCGCTCAAGCGGACGGGAGCACTCATTGTGTTTGAGCGCCAGACCGGGCTGGACGAGGTGATCGCCACGGGTACCTCCCTCAATTCGGACGTAACCGTGGAGCTGCTGGAGACAATATTCTATAAAGGCACGGCGCTTCACGACGGTGCGGTCGTAATACGCGCAGGACGCCTGGTGGCCGCAGCATGCATCCTTCCCCTTACGGACCGACCGAAGCTGGATGCGGCCGTGCATACCCGCCACAAGGCAGCGTTAGGGATGTCGGAGAACAGTGATGCGGTCATCGTGGTCGTCTCCGAGGAGACCGGGACCGTCTCGATAGCGATCGAGGGCAAGCTTGTTAGAGGCTTTCGCGAGGAGGCTCTGCGCGAGCGACTGAACGCACTCATCCAGAAGCCGGATCGAATTGTTGGTCGGAAGAAGCAGCACGCTTGAGATCCCAGTCAATATGAGCCATAGTCCATCCAACCGCAAGAGCGCACAGGTCCTTGAAAAGCAGCGCATCGCCCTGCTTGCCCGCATCCGGCGTAACTTCGTTCTCAAGGCTGTCTCTCTTGCGACCGCTCTCCTGCTCTACTTCTATGTTCAGGGCGAGCGCAATCCGACTGTCACGCACTCCTTCTCGGCCCCGGTTGTCTATTCGAAGCTGCCCGACGGGGTGGAGGTAGAGCTCGATCAGCCCCAGCTCGACGTGCGGGTGAGCGGTCCCCGATCGGTCATGGAGATGCTGAAGGAGGGCGACCTTCGCATTCAGGCCGATCTCCGGGGGATACCAACTGATCGTGTCTCCTCACAGCGAGTCCGACTGCGCTACGACGTTTCCGGCCTGCTGCGTGAGCGCGTCCAGGAGCTGACGTTTGACCCGCAGGCGCTGCCCCGCATGCAAATCCAGGTCTACCCGCAAAAGGTGGACGAAATTAACGTTACGGTACACGACCCCCGGGAAGCGCCGGCCGGATTTCGCTACGGGAAGTTCACGGTTTCACCGATTCGGGTTCGTATGGCCGGGCGCCTGGATAGAATCACTCGCGTTGAGAGTGTCGTGGCGAATGCGACCCCGTCAGAGACAGGGGCGGAGATCAATGCGGACTTCCCGCTTACCGCACGGGATGCGAATAACAAACCCGTCGATGGGGTGGTGCTGAGTCCGGGCGTCGTGCATATTGTCGTCCCCATCATAGAGGAGCCCTACTCCAAGGTCGTAAGCATCAGCCCGGACATCACGGATCAGCCTCTCCCGACTTACCAGATTTCGGAGGTGGCGGCGTCACCCCCACAGGTGCGTGTCACAGGCAAGCCCGAAGATGTAAACAGGATCTCGACGATTCTTACCAGGCCGATCTCCGCACGTGATTTCATGGAGAACCATACGCTCCGAGTGGGATTACGATTGCCCGCCGGGATCACAATCCACGATTTAGCCGGTAATCCACTCTCGTTCATTACAGTGGTCATGGTCATCCATCGCAGCGAATTGCGCGTCCCTCCGCCTCCAGTGGGAGTTCCGGCAAAGCCATAGGCTGCAGAAGGGTACGGATTGGCGAACGCTACAGAGCCAGAAGCCGCATCAGTCGGACAGCCGGCGGACGCCGGTGCGCAGCCGGACGACGTTACTGCGCCCCAGCCGCTCGCCGGTGTTCTCGACGAGGCGTTCGACCTGTACAAGCGCCACTTTCTAGCGCTGGCGATCATCGTTGCGGTGGCGCTCGTCCCAATCGAGCTCTTCCAGCACGCAGTCGTCGGGTTCTGGATACGACCTCTGGCCGCACGGGCGAGTGGCCAAAGCGATCCGGACCCGAGCAGTGTGGTAGTCCAGGCCATTGGATGGTTCATCTTCGGCGAGCCGCGAACCGGCGTCCCGGGGCTTATCTCGCTGATCCTGCATGTCCTCGTAAGCGCTCCCATAGCAATTGCCATCTCAGACGTCTATCTGGGCCGCACACCCGATTGGCGCGGATCGTGGTCTCGGGCGCGTCCCTATCTCTTGAAGAATGTGGGCGCGCATGCCTTCGCTCTGCTGGCGGCGGGAGCGGCCGCGGCAGGCTGCCTTCTGGCCGTGTCGATCGTCATGACGGTGTTCATCTCCGCCGCCTCGGCGGTCGGGCTCGGGAATGACGCTTCGATAACCGGAATTGTCCTGCTCGCAGCGATTCCCTATGCGCTCGTTGCCGGGTTCCTGGCTCGCTCGTTTCTCTTCCTGACACCACTCACTGTTCTTGAAGGACTGAAAGTTTCGGAAGCCATGCAGCGGAATTCTCAGCTTGTTGGGCAGCGGCGATTCTGGAGGAGCTGGCTCGCGATCGCGGGCCTCCCACTGCTTGTCTTCCTCGCTCCGGCAACTGTTGGCTGGGCAGTAGAGAATCTTCTCGGCCTGGTCCGGCTGCCGGGCGCGGCTGCGTGGGCCGTCGAGACCTCGTTAGGGACAGCAACGCGCGTTTTGTTCGAGCCCTACTGGGTGATCTTTCTCACGCTTCTTTATTATGACTACCGTGTTCGGCGGGAAGGATTCGACGTTCAGCTCGTCGCTCTGATGGATCGCGCGGCAATTCGTGCGCCCGGCGAGGGGAGCCGATGAGCCGGCTCCCAATACTGTCGCTCTGGCTGGCCCTCGCTTGCCTGGTTCTCTGCGTCCAGTGCGGCGGGCAGGCCCGGGCATCTGCCCTGCCCGACCCCGCACGGGTACGCAGCGAGCTTCAGAGTGTACTGGGGTCCCCCGAGTTTCATCCGCAGGAGATACGTATCCAAGTGCTCGACAGGGCGCTCCACTGGCTGCAGGAGCAGTGGAACGCCTTCGTCCAATGGCTGAAGAACCTCTGGAACCGCCTGTTTCACTCTTCCGGTCGCCGTGAGCACAGCGGCGCGAGTCCTATCAGCGACCTCCTCATCAAGGCATTCGTACCGCTCTTCTTGATAGTCGCAATCTGGGGCCTCGCGCTCTTGATCCGTCGTGGATTACGCGATCGCAAGCCACGCATCAAACCAACGGATGCAGCCGCCTTCGATATCGACACAGCCGAGGCAGACATGATCTCCGAGCCCGATGGCTGGCTGGAGAGGGCTCATGAGTTGGCGGAAAGCGGCCAATACCGTCGGGCGCTCCGCGCAACCTTTCTCGCGGCCCTGCTGCGCCTCGATAGTGCCGGGGCGGTTGAGTATGCCCGATCACGAACCAATGGAGACTATCTGGTCCATCTTCGGCACAGAGGGCAGCGACAGATCGAAGAGTCGTTCGGGCCTCTGAGCTCAACGGTCGACGAGCACTGGTACGGGGATCGGGAGACCGGAAGAGAGCAATTCGAGCATGGCCTGTCGCTCTACGGGCGAATCGACAGGCAGCTCAATGCCGACCGGACGGCGACTGCAGGGGGAGGGTAAGCCGAAATGCCTGCCCGTGGTCGCAAACAGGAAGCCTGGGGTCTGGCCGCCCT
>JBBRJW010000360.1:0-4392 GCA_038218705.1 Chthonomonadales bacterium
AGGTAGACACTTCGGGGGCGCGAGTGGAGGCTGGGTCTAGTATCTCCGATCTTACCTATCGGAACTACGACGGCCCGCTGAAGACGCGTTTCGTCCGGTGGTGGGTGGTCGCGCAGTCGGGACTCAGGCAGACGTGGGGACAGGGCTGGTTCTACATGCTTGCAGGGCTGCCGCTCATTCGGTTCCTTTTGGTCGGCTTCCAGATGTATATTATCTCCCAGATAGGCAGCGATTTGCCGAACTATCTGGGCGAGCCGGAAGGCCAGCGGTTCGCCCTCCAGTTCTGGTCGGTGCTGTGCGGTGAGACGAACTCCATGCTGCTGCTTATCATCGCACTGGTCGCGGGCGGCGGCAGCATCGCGGCGGACAATCGGGCGAATGCGCTGCTGGTCTACTTCTCCAAGCCTATCGGCAAAATCGACTATCTGGTGGGCAAGTGGATGAGCATCTTCATCACCCTACTGGGGGTCACCCTCTTCCCAACCGCGCTGCTGTATGTCTACAGCCTAATTAGCTACCGAGAAGAGGGGTTCCTGACCACGGAGCCATGGCTCGGGCCGCACCTGCTACTTGCAGCGCTTGTGCCGGCAGTCCTTCACTCTAGCCTGATCGTGGGTATCTCCGCCTGGTCCAAATCACCGCGAATCGTGGCGGCAATCTATACCAGTCTGTTTATCCTCAGCTGGTCTCTAGCGGTATACCTTGGAAACATCCTTTGTAATGGCAATCCAGAGATGCAGAATCTGATTCAGCACTGCTCGCTTCGCGGCCTGATAATCGGTATCGATCAGAACATCTTGCATGTCATCGTTCCCAATTTCACGTGGCCGCGCAGACTGGAGTCTACGGTCGAAATTCCCAAACTGTGGCCGCTCCTCACGATCGCTGGAACTCTCGTTGTTGGAAGTCTAGCGGCTGCCTGGGTAAAGATCCGCGCCGTTGAGGTAATACAGGGCTGATTCGACCGCGTGACCTAGGCAGGAGTGTGATAGAGTGATCGTTCTCGAAGGAGTGTCTCGCTGGTATGGGCAAGTGATGGGGCTAAACGACGTCAGCTGCACGTTCCCACGCGGGATCACGGCGCTTCTTGGCCCCAACGGCGCCGGTAAATCGACCATGATGAAGCTGATAACGGGCCAGCTCCGACCGAGTACGGGCCGAGTGACGGTGCTTGGAGAAGCTCCGTTCGCCAACCCGAAAGTGTTCCGCAAACTTGGCTACTGCCCGGAATCCGAAAGCGCGTACGACGACATGACCGGGCGCGAGTTCGTCACGATGTGCGCCCATCTGGCGGGAATGGACGGCAAACTTATTCGAGGCCGTGTCTCCGAGGTTATCGACCAGGTAGGTATGTCGCAGAACGCGGATCGGAAGATCGGCGGCTATTCCAAAGGCATGCGCCAGCGGATCAAGATATCGCAGGGCATCGTGCACAATCCCGATGTCTTGATTCTCGACGAGCCGCTGAACGGGCTCGACCCGGTCGGGCGCCGGGAGATCACGGGGCTTATGCAGACGCTGTCTGCAGAGGGTAAGTGCATCGTCGTCTCCAGCCACATCCTATATGAGGTGGAGCAGATGACGACGCACATTCTGATGCTTCACAAAGGCCGCCTCCAGGCGCAGGGCGATATCTACGCCATCCGAGATCTAATAGACGGTCACCCGCACCGCATCGCGATCCGGAGCCCGCAGGCCCGACTGCTGGCGCAGCGGCTGCTCGAACTGCCGTATGTGCTCAGCGCTCGCCTGGATGCCGCGGATGCCCAGGCGGTCGAAATAGAAACGCACTCGCCGGACCGGTTCTACACCGAGTTCCCCGCGCTGGCGCTTACAAACAACTTCGTCATCCGCCAGTTCGCTTCTCCGGACAATAATCTGGAAGCCGTTTTTAACTACCTTACAAACTGACTGCCCAATCGACTATCCGATAAACTATGAGCGATCTCTATCTATTTCGTAACACACTGCGCGACTTGCTACGGCCAGGCAAACTCACTGCCGCTGCGCTGATGGTAACCGTGGCGGCCATCGTTGCGACTGTAAAGCGCGCCAGCGCAGGTCCGGGTCTATTTGACGCGGCGACGAGTTACAACGAAATCTCAGCTTTACTCGTTTTCGGCTACATCGTAGTCATCCTGTCCCTGGTGTTATCGACCGGGCTTATTGGGCAGGAGATTGAGCAGAAGACGATCCCGTACTTGCTGACGCGACCGATGCCGCGCTGGCGAATTCTGCTGGCGAAATACCTGGCTGCGGTGCTCGTGACCACCGCGACGGTCTGGCTGGCGGATTTCCTTGTCGCCCTGGCGCTATTCGGCCCCGCGAAGATCGGCGCTTCCCACCTCTGGAAGGACATGCTGATTCTACCGCTAGGGGCAATGGCTTATAGCGGAATATTTCTGCTGCTATCTACCGTGGTGCCGAAAGCGTTGCTATACGGACTCGGTTACGCTGTTATCGAGCCGCTACTTCCCCGCCTGCCTGGAGACTGGCAGAAAATCTCCCTTCTGTCCTACCTTCATGCCCTGGCGCCCCACCTCGATGCAGGTAATGTAGCCGCCAGCAATCAGGTTTCCGCAGTCACGTATATCGCCGGATGGGTCGCCTGGACGGTGGTCGTCGCCGTGATCCTGAGCAGCGTCATCGCGGCCCTGGTCGTCTTTTCCATCCGCGAGTATACGCCGCAGGAAGAGAAATCCTGAGATGCTCCGAGTCCAGCTTCTCCCGCTGCCGCATCAAAAACCCGGATCTGACCCGGAATTCGCCCGTCTGCTCCTCGTTCAGCCGCACCACGCTTGCCTTATCCCTCGGACGCTTGCATGCACGCCGGCAGCGCCCGTAATTCCGCTCTAATAGGGCTTCTCCAACCCTAATGCCGCCGCAAGGAACTGGCGATAATGAACCCGATCTTCCTTCGGGGCGGACGAATTCTCAGAAGTCCCAAAGTCAAATTACCGGAAAATCACGATCCGGCTATCGCCGCGCACGATACGAGCGAAAGCGATGCCAAAACAGGAAGCAATGCTGACAAGTAATTACAATCAGAACCGCGCCTCAATGCTGGCAACGGATCAGCAGCCCCGCAGGCGGGCCGACGACGAAGTGCTGCGGATGCTTCACGAGTATCGCGCATCGCGCCGCCCGGAACTTCGGGACCGGATCGTGATGCAGTACACGAATCTCGTCGAGAGCGTCGCGCGCCGGTTTTCCGGCGCGGCGGAGCCTGTCGAGGATCTGGCGCAAGAGGGCTATATCGGTCTCATCACCGCCGTGGACCTGTACGACCCAGGCAAAAACGTTAAGTTTTCGACCTACGCCACGCATTTCATCATCGGCCAGATCAAACACTATCTGCGAGATCGAGGCAAGATTATTAAGGAGCCGGCGTGGCTGCAGGAGCTGAACCAGCGCGTGACCAAGGCTATGGAGTCCCTGGCACAGCAGTTGAGTCGCCCGGCCACCAATCAGGAAATCGCGCAGGCCCTTGGCATGACGGAAGAATCCGTCGCCGAAATGCTGATGACGCGTGAGGTTTTCAAGGTTACCTCGATTGACGGCGGCAGCGACTCGGAAGAGGAATTGCCTGGCGCTCTCGACATGGAGCGGCAGAAAGCCTCCGATGTCGCCGTTTCGTTTCAGATGCCAGTAGAGGACCGTATCGTACTTGAGAATGCCCTTCACAAACTGAAGGAACTGGAGCAAAACGTTCTGGCCGCATTCTACTTCCGCCATCTCAACCAGACGGAGATCGCCCGCCAGATGGGTATCTCATGCAACTACGTATCGCACATTCTGCGCAACGCGACGAAGAAACTGAAGAAAATCCTGATCACCGAGGAGCTTAGAGACTGTGGCCGCAGGCCTGTTATCACGCGAAAGCAGCCGGGCGAGACGCCCGCATCCGACCCTCGGCCGCTTGTGGACCGGCTGACGCGGTTATACAGCCAGGGCTATTTCGACAGTCGTCTTGAAGAGGAACTGAGCAGGGCTAGCCGCGAATGCGCCGAACTTGCAGTGATCTTCGTGAAACTCGGCGGCATGGATGCGTTCCAGCGCTCGCACGGCACGCTGAAGGTGGATGAGACGATTCATGGGATTGTAGAGATCATGAGGGGCACGACCCGCCGCCACGATATCCTTACCCGGTACGACAACGACATGTTCGCGATCATCCTCCCCTTTACGGGCCGGAATGCCATCCTGGTCGCCGATCGCGTGAGCACGGCCCTGAACGCCTGGCTAGGAGAGCGGCGCGAAGCCAAGGACACCGCGTTCATAACGCCAGGGATCGGCGTGGCGCTCTACCCCTTCGAGGCCGAACATCCCGGCTCGCTTTCTAATCTGGCCAAAGAGCGAACCGCACAGCCGGCGCCCTACATGAGCAAAGCC
>JBBRJW010000361.1:0-4383 GCA_038218705.1 Chthonomonadales bacterium
TGAGTGCACCCGCCGAAGTGACCCTGCAGATTGCTGCCTTCGCGGAGGAGCTTCACTGCTTCCCGACAGAGGAGGCATACCAGGAGGCTCAGGGCGCGGAGAGCCGGGCCCGCGCCGAAATGCTGATTCCCGCCGGGTTTCGCGAGGTGGGCGAGCAGACGACCGATGATCGCCAGGAGGCGAGGGTGGTCGCAAGCGGGCACGTGCTGCAGGCCGAGCTGCGCTCCAACTTCATCACGGCAGAGCCGTTCTGGCATATCGTTGCGCGAGTGCCGGGCGGAACCATCGACATCGTAGCGGATCCGAAGGAGATCGTTGGAAAGCCCTGCGTCCATGGCGTGGTGAGCGGCTGGCTCTGGCTCAGCGCGCTCGTGGTGGGTGGGCTTCGGCCGGAGCGCCGCGTTTCGCTCTTCCAGCGGCGGCGAGGCTGAGAGGGCGGCCGGACAATCGGCCGAACCGGGGATGCATTGCGCCTCAGGCACCTTCCAAAATAGGTCGGCTGACTCTCGTACGAGCGCCTACCGACCAAGGAGAAGCGAATGGATGCCCTGGCCTGGAATCGATTTCAGTTCGGTTTCACCATTACGTACCACTACCTCTTTCCCCAGCTCACAATGGGCCTCTCGCTGCTGATCGTGATCTTCAAGGCGATCGGCTTCCGGAAAGGCGACGAGCGCTACCATGATGCCGCCCGGTTCTGGGCGCGGATTTTCGGCATCAACTTCGCGGTCGGCGTCGTCACCGGCATCCCAATGGAGTTTCAGTTCGGCACAAACTGGGCGCGCTTCTCCAACTACGCCGGCGGCGTGATTGGTCTCACCCTCGCCATGGAGGGGATGTTCGCCTTCTTCGCGGAGTCCGCCTTCCTCGGGCTGTTTCTCTTTGGTGAGAAGCGCCTTACGCCACGGATGCATATGTTTACCGCGGTAATGGTCTTCCTCGGCTCCTGGCTCTCCGGCTTCTTCATCATCGTTACGAACGCCTTTATGCAGCATCCCACGGGCTACGAGATGGGCAAGGGGGCTGCGCCTGGCGTGGTGCTGTCGAACTTCTGGGCCTACCTCATGAATCCCTGGGCGCTCGCCGAGTATGCGCACAACATGAGCGCTGCCGTGGTGACAGCCTCGTTCGTTGTTGCGGCCATCGGCGCATTCTACACACTGATGAACCGCCATCGCGAGCATGCAAGCTGCTTCCTGAAGGTAGGCGTAACAACAGGCTTCCTGTTTACTGTGCTGCAGCTCTTTCCGACCGGCGATCTCCACGGCAAGATGGTCGTTAGGTATCAGCCCGTAGCGCTCGCGGCCATGGAGGGCAAGTTCCACAGCAGCACGCGCGCGGATCTTGCAATAATCGGCCAGCCGGACACAGGGCGGCAGGAGCTGGAGAATCCCGTGCTGGTGCCGGGTGTTCTCAGCTTCCTGGCATATGGCTCATTTGGGGCGGAAGTGAAGGGGCTGGACGCGTTCCCGCGTGAGAACTGGCCGGACAACATCGAGCTCCTCTACTTCGCGTACCATATCATGGCCGGGCTCGGAACCCTCTTTATTGCTGTGACAGGCGCGGCGCTGCTGCTGCTGCGGCTCGGAAAGCTCGAAGCGAGCCGCCCGATGCTCTGGGTGATCATGCTCGCGTTTCCGTTCCCGTATATCGCCACGACGGCCGGCTGGATGACCGCGGAGCTGGGACGGCAGCCCTGGCTGGTATACGGGCTGCAGCGCACCATGCATGGGACCTCGCCGCTGGTGAGCGGCGGAAATGTGGCGTTCACCACGCTCGGATTCCTTGGCATGTACACCGTGATCAGCATCCTGTTTATCTACCTTGTGATGCGCGAGATCGAGCACGGCCCGACCTCCCGGATAATGCCTACTTCGCCGGGAACAGGTGAGGAGTCGGCGACGATTGCGGGCGCAGCACCAACCGGTACAGGCAAATAGCGGCCAAAAAGGGGATTTAGAGTAATGATTACGATCTGGTTTACGCTCCTCTCCCTGATGCTCGCCGTCTACGTGATTCTGGACGGGTTCGATTTCGGAGCGGGCATCCTCCATCTGCTTGTGGCGCGCACGGATACCGAGCGGCGGACGGTACTCGCAGCGATCGGCCCGGTGTGGGATGGCAACGAGGTATGGCTGCTCGCGTCGGGCGGCGTATTGGTTTACGCCTTCCCGCGTGCCTACGCGGCTGGCTTCAGCGGCTTCTATCTGCCGCTCATGTGCGTGCTCTGGCTGCTTGTGCTGCGCGGCCTCTCCGTCGAGTTTCGCTCGCACCAGGAGAACCCGCTCTGGCGATCGTTCTGGGACGGAACATTCTGGTTCTCCTCCACGCTCATGGCGATCTTCCTTGGCGCTGCGCTGGGAAACGTAATCCGCGGTGTTCCACTGGAGGAGAGCGGGTTCTTCTCAGGACCACTCTTCACGAACTGGCAGATCGGGCCTCATCCTGGCGTGCTCGACTGGTATACCGTGCTGGTGGGTGTCTTCACGCTGGCGGTTCTGGCCGGGCACGGCGCGGTCTACCTGACACTGAAGACTGCCGGAGCCGTGCAGGAGCGAAGCGCCGCGCTCGCTAAGACGCTCTGGGCAGGCGTTGCAGTGCTGATGATTCCAACCACGGCCGCAACGGCGATGGTTCGGCCTCTGATCTACCAGGGGTTGATGGAGCGCCCCTGGACCCTCCTCCTGGCGGTGGGCGTAGTGGCCTCGCTCGTGAGCCTCTTCGTATCGCTGGCCCGCAGACACGAGCTCGCAGCGTTTCTCTCCTCTGCGGTGTTTATCGCCAGCATGCTCGCTGCCACCGCCGCAGGGTTCTATCCCAATATGCTGATCTCCACGCTGGACCCGCGGGATACCATCACGGCCCAGAATGCTGTGGCCGGGGGAATCGGGCTTCAGGTGGGGCTTATCTGGTGGTCGCTCGCGGTCGTGCTAGCGATCGGCTACTTCACCTATCTCTTCCGGTCCTTTCGGGGGAAGGTCTCCCTGGAAGACCATGGCCACGGCTACTGAGAGCGAATAGCCGTGTGGAAACGCTAAGAAGAGGCCCCTCACCGGATCGGTGAGGGGCCTCTTCTAAAGTGCTGTGCTGGAAGCGCGGGATCAGGCGCTGGCCGCATCCGCCGGCTCGGTGGGTGCAGCCACCTCGACCACAGGAGCGGGATAGACGCTGACGCGCCGTCGCGATTCCTGGCCTTCGAAAGTTACGATGCCATCGATCAGCGCGAAGATCGTGTAGTCCTTGCCGAGGCCAACACCCTTGCCGGGGTGCAGCTTGGTGCCGCACTGCCGCACGATGATGCCGCCTGCGCGGACGGTCTGGCCGCCATACAGCTTCACGCCGCGGCGCTGGGGATTACTGTCGCGGCCGTTACGTGAACTGCCAACGCCTTTTTTATGTGCCATGGAAAAGGGTGCTCCTTACTGGGATAATCGGTTTGGTGATCGGGCCGGGAACCGCGGGGCTCGGAACACGCTGCGCCCTGAAGGCGCGGCGGCGCGCTCCCGCAGCGCGCGACTCAGACTTCGATTGACTCGATGAGCAGCTGCGTGTTCGGCTGGCGATGGCCGTAGCGCCGATGCTCATTCTTCTTCGGCTTGTAGGTGAACCCGTTGATCTTCTTGTTCTTGCCGTGCTCGACAATACGGGCCACAACGCGCGCGCCAGCCACGGTGGGCGTGCCGACCTGAAGGCCGTTCTCGCCACTTACCGCAAGCACTTCGGTGATTTCGATGGTGCCGTCGACTTCGCCGTCGAGCTTCTCGACCACGATGGTATTACCCTCGGTGATCTTGTACTGCTTGCCGCCGGTCTTGATGATTGCGTACATGTTGACTCTCTCTCCCTAACGCTGCGGTGCAGCGGAAAACTGCCTTTCGAAACGCCCACGCCCGTGGAGCGCAAGGTCCTGTGCGCCAGGCACAAAAAAACCCGACTTCCTTTTCAGTCAGCGTCAAAATATACCACGCTGAAAGGGGCCTTGTCAAGCTATCATAGTGGTGCGAACGAGTAAAACGGGCGGTGGGCGAAGCATCCGCTCCTCCCCGGAATTCGAGCCTAACTGGTAGGACCGGAAGTGCGCCCTGGAGATATCGGGATGAGCCTCTCTGAACCGGAACTGGACGCCTTGCTCGATTGCGAGATGGCATATATGTCGCTTTTTGGCGAAGTGACACGCGAGGAGACCGGGTGGTGGGTTCATTCGCCCGGTTTTCCAACTTATCGAGATGGTAACCGCGTGGTCCGGATTCGGGACGACCGACGCGGCCCGGATGCCGTTGCGAACGAGATCGCTGGCAGGTTTCGTGCCGAGAGGCGCGCCATCGTGGTCGACGTTGACCCGATTGCGGAGGCGCAAGGATTTGCGATGGTGTTCGCGAGGAT
>JBBRJW010000362.1:0-4375 GCA_038218705.1 Chthonomonadales bacterium
GCCGTTCGCCTCGGCCTCCTCCCGGTCCAGCACATGCCCGTTCCCAACGATCAGGTCTTTGTTCCCGTCCAGATCGTAGTCGAAGCACTCCAGCCCGAAGCCGAGGTACTGCATGTTGGTCGAGGCCATGTCGGTCGAGTAAGACTCGTTGCTGAAGCTCCCGTTGCCGACGTTGCGCAGAATCGACTTGGGCTGACCGGCAAAATTCACCACGAAGATGTCTTCGTGCCCATCGTTATCGTAGTCGCCGATGCAGACGCCCATGCCGGACATCGGCTGTCCATCCATCCCGACTGCCGCTCCAGCCGGCACCGCCATATCGGTGAAGGTTCCATCGCGGTTATTGTGGAGCAGGAAATTCGGCATGGTGTCGTTGGTGACGACCATGTCCATCCAGCCATCGTCGTCGTAATCGAACCAGGCCACCCCCATCGACTTGCCATCAAGCGCGCTGATCCCGGCACTCTTCGAGACGTCCGTAAAGGTGCCATCGCCATTGTTGTGGTAGAGCCGGGAGTGGGACGACTCGTACACCTGCGGCCGGCAGTAGAGGAGGTTGCCGTGCGATCCGGGGCAGGGATGCTCCAGGGCGGGCGTCCAGCGCACGTAGTGGCAGACGAAGAGGTCGAGGAGGCCGTCGTTGTCGTAGTCGGCCCACGCGGAGCTCAGGGGCCAGAGCAGCTCCGGGGCGAGGTCGGCGAGCCCTGCATGGGCCGTGACGTCCGTAAAGGTTCCGTTGCGGTTATTGCGGAAGAGGCGATTGCCGCCATAGGTTGTGATGTACAGGTCCGACCAGCCATCGTTGTCGAAGTCGGCCACAGAGACTCCCTGCCCGTAGCCGAGATCGCCGTCGAGCCCCGAACCGGCCGTGACATCCGTGAAGGTTCCATCGCCATTGTTCCGATAGATGACGCTTCGCGTGGGGAAGGCTTTCTCAGCGGGCGAGGATGCGCCAGGAACGGGCCCGCCCTGCAGGGCGAAGATGTCGAGAAGACCATCGTTGTTGTAGTCGAAGAGCGCCACTCCTCCGCCGGTAGTCTCGGCGAAGAGGTGCCGGCCGACCGCGCCGTTGTTGAAGCTCCAGCGGATTCCGGCCAGGCCGCTCACATCGGTGAAGCGCATGGGAGCGTGGGTCACAGCGGGCGCTGTCGCCGCAGCTTTCGGGTCGATGATGCTGGTGACGGCAACCCTGTTGTCGGGCGGAGGGAGCGTTTCGGGAGGTCGCTCACAGCCAGCCAGTCCGGCCAGGCCTCCGGCAATACCGGCAAGGAAATCTCTGCGCTTCATCGTGGCTGCACGGCTCCTTTTGGGGCGCTTGCCTGGCGGGCTCGCTCGCGCGCCGCCTGCACTCGTGCGGCGAAACGGTCCGCGGCAGCGGTCACCTCCGGGTCCCCCGGAAATTCACCGCGCATGCCCTGGTAGAGCGCCGATGCCGCGCGCACATCGTTATCCGACTCGTGAAGCCGAGATAGCTCCAGTGCGGCATTACGGTCGTGATGGTTAAAGCCGACGACGTGTTTCAGATGCTCGATCCGGTTGTGGCGCGAGCTCACCTGCTTGAAGATACGGGTGACCGCATCGCGCCGAGTGGTATCGCCCAACCGCGCGTAGCAGGTGATAAGTCCGTTGAGCACGTTCTCATCGCTCGGCTTTCGGTCGTATCCCGCCAGGTAGACCTGAAGGGCGTCCTGAACCTGGCCAAGACCCAGGTATGCCTGACCCAGGATGATGAAAGCGCGTGGATCATTAGGATTGCCCGCATAAGCCGTTTGCGCGTACTGGAGCGTGGCGCGCAGGTTTTCCAGAGTGCGCGGCTTCTGCAAGTAGATCGCCGCCATGTCCATGCACGCGTTCGGGTTCCCCGGATGCTTCTGGAGAAAGCCCGTGAGGTGGCGCTCGGCACTCGCGTAGTCAGAGGTGTCCATCTCTGTTTTCGCGAGAGCAACCTGAAACGCTTCCTCGTTTGGCGCAAGCTGGACCGCGCGACGCAGCACACTCATCGCCTGCCCCTTGTCGAAGTGCTCCGAGAGCAGGATACCGTAAGCACCCAGCATCTCGCCGTTCCGCGGCTCCAGCTCCGCGGCGCGCTTCGCCGCAGCGAGCGCCGGCCCAAGCTGGTGCAGCGAGTGGCGGGTCTTGGAGAGCCGCAGCGCCAACATGGCGTCGTTGGGCGCAAGGCGCATGGCGCGCTCATACCAGACGGCGGCGTCCTCGTAGCGGAGGAGCGTGAAGCAGAGGTCGGCCAGGGCCTCGGCACACGGCTCGTAGCCGGGGTCGGCCGCTGCGCCGGCGCGCCACTCGCGCTCGGCGACACCGGCATGGTGCGCGGCGAGGGCATCCGCGCCCGCCCGGTAGTGGACCGCGCCGGGCCGAAAATATCCCCAGAGGCTGAAACCGAGAGCAGCCACCGCAACGGCGAGCAGCATACTCGCGACGGCGAGACCTGCCCTGCGCGAGCGCGGCCGGGGAAGCCTATCAGGTTTGGCGTCTACAAGAGATGCAGGCATGGGGGCCTTCGCAGTGCCGCGCGGGCAGGCGCGGACAGGGTCGCAGGAGGAGAGGGCGGCGACAACGTAATGCTGTCGCCGCCCTCTTCGCAGGATTAAGCCGACTTGCGCGTCACCGCACAGCCGTAGGGCGATCTACCGCTCGTGCTCGTTGATCCCCGTGAAGCGGTCCGGCGCGAACTGCGGCAACCTCAGGTATTTGGCATGGCCATCGACAAATACCATGCAGCGCTCGCCCTCGCGGTAAGAGTTGCTATAGTTGCTGACATGGAAGCCCTGCTGGTCGAAGATCATTCCCTTGGAGGACACCGTCTTAACTGCTGCCTGGTTCAGACCCTCGCGGTTTTTCCCGTTGTACGGATCGGTCGGGTTTGCGCCGTTTACAGGCATCGAGAGGCTGGTCGCATCGGACCAGTCGCCGGAGGCATCGCCGTAGATCGTGACGTCCCAGTAGTGGCCATCATACCAACCGTCGAACATCGATCCGTAACTGTTGCGATTCTGGCCCTGCTGCCACGATGCGTCACTCGGGCAGACGAAGATCTGAACGTTCTTGGTGTAGGGAGCGATCTGCGCTCCCCAGCCCCAGCCGTTGGACTCGTTGTTCAGGTCCTTCCAGTTGTTGCCGCAGGGAAACTTCTCGTCGTAGTCCTGAATGTACTGGGTGACCGCGAGTCCGAGTTGTTTCATGTTGCTCAGGCAGCTGGCCTGACGGGCCTTTTCTCGGGCGCGGGCGAAGACGGGGAAAAGAATGGCAGCGAGAATTGCGATGATCGCGATGACTACCAGCAGTTCGATGAGCGTAAAGCCCTTTTTCTTCATAGCGGTCTCCTCGTTGAAGTAACCAAACATTGCATGGGCGCCTTTGGGCCGGTTGAGGTTCGGCGGCTATCACAAATACACGGACGCCGCGAACCTTAACGTCCTTTTATACTATATCATTCTGTGGCAGAGTGTCAAGGGTCAACCCCCCGGAAGAAACATCAATTCTGGAGTGTAAAATCCCACTGGGGCGAACGCATTCGAGCTTGCACCTATTCGAAGCGGTATAAACTTCGCACGGTAGGCTCAGGCGCCGAAAGGACGCTAGGCATTTGTAGGAGACTTCTGGCTGACGTAAGTTCCGGAGCAGGGGAGTATGCGAACGCGGCGGGCTGAGCGGGCGACCTGGGCGTGAGTCGCGAGGAAGTTGCTCAGCATCGCGTGGCCATGCTGCGCGAGGGCGCTCTCGGAGTGGAACTGCACGCCTTCAATGGGGTATTCACAATGCAAAACGGCACTCACCGTGCGCTCAACTTTCATTTGCTCAGCTTCAGCGATTTCGGTGGGAGAGAGTACAGATGCTTGCGTGTGGTATGGCGATCGGATAGAATAGCCGTGTACCGGCTCTAGTTGACATCTGGCGGGATCATCCCGGCGACTCACGGAAGCCCGCAACTACCTTCTCCCACTCCTTTTTCGTCACTACTCTAAAGGACTCACAGAAACACAAATGCTTAGAGAACCGCGCAAATCAGAGCGTTCATGTCGTCGGCTATCCGGTGTCATCGCTTGCCTATGTCACCTCGGGAAGCTGTTGCCGCGACTGGCCATTATGCCTGCCCTGGTAATGACCCTGGCCAGGCCCGTACATGCGGCGCCGGCCCGGACCATCACGTTTCGCCCGTTGGACGACATCGAGCTGAACTATATCTACCGCAGCCTGGGATCGCAGGAGATACCGGATGAACGGACGCGCTTTCAGGATGGGAAGAGCTTCATCATCTATCGATTTGCGTTTGAGAAAGGGACGCCTGCGTCTCTGACACTCCGGGTATCCGCACAATTCAAGGTGGATCTATCCAGCGACTGCAAGACCTTCGACACTG
>JBBRJW010000363.1:0-4359 GCA_038218705.1 Chthonomonadales bacterium
GCAAGCCTGCAGGCCGGCGAGAAGCCGACGTCGCTCGGCGAGGAGGCGCGCTGGCTGATGATGCTCGGATCCGTCAACTTCCTGGTGTGCAGGTTTCCGCCGGAGCTGATCGCGCCGCTCACGGAGTGCGGTATCTGGACCATCGAGCAGGGCTTAAGCCGGGCGCATCAGGTCGGGGAGCCCGAGGAAAGGGCGCTGGCGCTGGCCGACCTGGCCTCATTGCTGCCTGAGCAGATGCGCGCCGCGGCGCTCGCGCGCGCATGGCGCGCCGCGCGGGCGACACCGGAACCACCGGATCGAATCGTAGCCTATCTCCGGCTGGCAAACCATCTCCCTGCGCCTGACAGCGAGAGCGCATGGAACGAGGCGCTTGCGACGCTCCGGTCGGTGGAGGTCGATGGCTTCTGCTATCCGGACATGGAGGAGATCGTTTCGCAGGCCCGAAAGGTGTGGAGCGCGCCCCAGCTGCTTGCGATTGCCGAAAGAGAGAACCACGCTTGTTTCCAGGCGCTTGTGCTGGAACGGAGTTCGCCCGATCTCAAGACGCTGGGCGACCTGGAGCGCGCCGTGGCGCTCGCCCAGGCGCTGCCCCTGAAGGATGACCGGGACGAGGCGATCCCCGGCATCGTACTGGGACTGGCGCGAATCGGCGCGACATGGCGCGCCCGCGAGCTGGTGCAGACGCTGAAGCCGGGACCCTGCCGGGTTCGGGCGCGAGCGGCCCTGGGCCCCTACCTCGACGAGCCCATGTGCACGGAGATGATCGATCGCGCCCTCGCGGGCGCAAGGTCCTTGAAGGGTGCCGATATGCGAGCCGACCTGCTCGCTGAGATCGCCGTGCTCTTGCCGCGGCCGATGCGCGCCGCCCTTCAGGAAGAGGCGACGGCGCTGGCCCGCTCCGTCAGGCCGGGCATGCTGCAGGCGCACGCTCTGGCGACCGTTGCCACGCGCCTTGCCGACTCAGGCGAGGCGCGCGCGGCCCTGGAGCTCATCCCGGAGATAGCCGAAACGGACCTGCGAGCGGATGTGGCTGTGCGGGTGGCTCCGCTGCTGGACCAGGCGACGAGCCGCACCGTCCTGCGCGAAGCGCTCGACGGTCTCCGCCGCTTCGGTTACGGGCATCTGGCGCAATCGAAATCTCTCGCTGCGCTCGTTCCGATGGTGTCGGAGCAAAAGCGCGATCAAGCTCGACGGATGGCCATTGCCGTCGCCGCTGAGATCGCCATTCCGCGCCTCCGGCTTCAAGCCCAATCAACGGTCGGTCTCGTCCTGCCTCCACTGGAAGACCGCGTGCTTCGGGAGGAGATTCTCGCAGCCGCAGCTTCTATGGAAGATCGGTGCGAACGCTCTTCTTCGCTGCGCCGCCTGGCCGTAAGCCTTGCGCGGACCGGTGAGCCCGCGCGGGCGCTCACCGTGGCCGCCACGATCGAACATATGGTTCCACGCGCCAATGCCTTCATCGGCATCGCGGAATACCTGCCCGCGGAGCTGATGACAACCGCTTACAGACTGGCTCGCTCCATCGGAAATGCCTTCCAGAACGCCCGCGTGATTGCCCATCTGGCGCAGACCATGAGCGAGCCCTTCGTGCGCCGCGCCCTTGCGGACGCGCGAAGCGCCGGCGACATCGGCGCGCACGGCGAGGCCTTCGCCGGGCTTGCGCCTCGCCTCGCGGAGCTAGGGTACCTGAATGAAGCGATGGATCTCGTGGCGGAGATAACTCATCCAGAGGTCCAAATAAGAGCGGTCCGCTCATTGGCGGTTGTGCGCGCCCGGCTCGGAGAGGTCGATGAAGCTCTGGACATCGTGGCAAACGACCCGCACGCGGACAAGCCTGGTCTTCCGTTGATCGCACCCTATCTGTCGGCGGACAATGCGAGCAGAGCCATCCTCATCGCCGTTGCCATTGCGGATCCCTACGATCGTGATCTCACGCTTGTGGCGATTGCAAGCCGCCTGGCTGAGATTGGGCAGTTCGAGCAGGCAATCGCGACTTCCCAGATGATGCACTCCGGTCACGGAACGTTCCAGATTCTGAGCGCGATGGCGCAGGTTCTGAAAGGCTCCCAGTGGCTGGGTTACGACACTCTCCGCCGACGGCGAATTAGCAATCTAGCGATGAGAGGGAAGGGCTCACCAATGCACAACGTTCGCGATCTCGTAGTCGCTGCCTCCCCTTTCGCGTCCATCGCGGACGACCTTTTGACTATCATAGCCGACGTTACGCGCTGGTGGCCCTGAAAGGCAAGCCGCGCCAGGCTTGCGCAGCTTGCCTCAGTGTCGCTTAGCTCAGTCGTGCGTCTGCGACTCCTACATGGCCACCCAGCGCAGGCGGCTCAGGCGGAACCGGACGCGCCCCGCCTTGCAGTTGCAGCCCACTTTGAGCGATATAATCTGATCGAGATCGAGGTGGCCGTTCGGGTCAACCGCGGACCAGCCGTCCCCATGCGCCGCGCCGTCGAAGAGGGCCACCGTCTCAACCGCAGTGCCTTGCTGCGCCGCTGTCATCAGGTCCGCCACGTAGCTGCTGCGGTTGGCCTCGTCGAAGATCCCCCGAAACCGTGCGTCCCCTTCCAGAAGCGTAATCGTCAGCGCAAGCCCGACCGCGCGCTTCGGCACCGCGCCCAGGGACTTCAGAGTGATCTTTGGGTAGACCCAGGGGTCGCCGCCAGGAGTCGCCTCGAAGATCACCCCGTCGCCGTCCGCGGTCGCAGTGGGCTTTGGACCTGAGGAGACCATGATCTCCCACGAGGAGGGGTCCTCCGCTCCGGGAAGCGGTACGCCAGCCTTGTGGGCCAGAGCGCTCCCATCCGGCATGATCCGCAGCGAAACGACCGGCTTTCCGGCCGTGCCGAACTGGCCTTCGACCCGGACGGTTTGAACCGAGCTGGGCGAAGGTCCGGTCGGAACCAGGCGGACCGTAAGTTCTTCCCGGCCCATCGCCGGAAGGCTCACCCGCTTGAGCCCTTCGATGCGCCAGCCTGCGGGCGCAGTCGGGTGAAGCTCCCCGCTCGCCTGCTTCGGGCCAAAGTTGTACACGGCGAGCCGCAGCTCCGTCGCCTTGCCGGACGATATGCGAATCGCAGATTGCTGGAGCACGGTCACCTCGGCGGGCCAGAGAAGCTGCATCACGATGGGCGACGGGGCTCCCGGCTTATGAGCCGGTGGCGCAGGCGCGGGTATCGTGGCGAGCCGGGCGGCCGCTTCCGCAGGCAGAATGGCGTAGAGTGGCGCTTCAGTCAGTGCGAGCTCGGCCTGCGGGGGGACCGGCCGGCCGATATGGTCGACGAGCTGCTCCGGCATGGTCGGCAGGGCGAGTGAACGGTCTGGTGCGTCGGCCCAGGCAACCAGCACTACCCGGTCGCGCCCCCCTGGGCGGGCCCGGAAAGCGTAGGCGCGCACGCCGTCGGCTGCGCGAACGCGCCCGAGAGGGCGCGCTCCTGCAAGGAGGCGGCCCGCGGCTGCGAGAGCAAGGTAGCCCGGACGAGGCGTGAGGTCCGTGCGAATGATGCCGAACTGAGTCTGCCCTTCGCTGTAGTGGCCGAGGATAAAGTAGTAGACCGCCTCGGGCCCTTCGTTGAGCGAGGTGGCGAAGACCTTTGTGACTCGTTCGGACTGGAGCTTGAGATCAGCATCCGAAAGCTCCTTCGCCTGCTCATCGCCGCTCCATTTTACTGGAACGGAGGTCTCGGTAACCCAGAGCGGCTTGCCGTCGGAGACCCCGCGGTGATCGGCATAGAGCTGAGGGTAACCCTCCAGCCCTTCGTAGCAGTGGAGGTTGTACGTGTCGAAGTATGGCCACGCCGCATTATCGGCCAGATCGCTCAGGTGGCCTTTGCCGTGCACGGCAAACACGTTCATGCAGGCTATGACGCCCGGGTTTCCCGCCTTCAGGCCGAGATAGGAAGCCTTCTGGAGTGCGGCCATCTCAGTGCCGGTCTGGCCGCCAAATCCTGATATGTCGGCCTCATTCCATGGCTCGAATGCGGCCACTGTGCCTGCCCAGCGATGAGCCATCTCGCGGTAGAAACGATAGGCGTCCCGAAGGTCGAGCGGAAAACGGGAGGTGTCCGCGTTTGCCCAGGCGGGCGAGGAGTGGTTTACCTGAAGGATGCTCAATCCCGCGTCGAACTGGGCGGCGGCCGATGCATCGTAGCGAGTTCGCGGCGAGAACTCTCCCTTGCGCGGTTCCATTTCGCCCCAGCTCAGCCGATCCCGCACCCGGTTCACCCCGGCGAGCGCGGTGAGCGAGGCTACGGAACGCATCTGCGGCTCCTTGTAGAACCAGGCCATCGCCGCGTCGACACAGATCGGTGATGCGGTCGGGGCGGGCGAGACCAGCGGTTCGATGACGCCGAG
>JBBRJW010000364.1:0-4358 GCA_038218705.1 Chthonomonadales bacterium
AATGGGCACGTTCATCTTCCTGGGCCCGACTGGCACCGGAAAGACCGAGCTCGCCCGCGCGCTCTCCTCGTTCCTTTTCGACAGCGAGACCAACCTGATACGGATCGACATGAGCGAGTACTCGGAGCGATTCAACGTATCGCGGCTTGTGGGTGCGCCTCCGGGTTATGTGGGTTATGAGGAGGGCGGGCAGCTCACTGAGGCCGTTCGCCGCAACCCGTACGCGGTGATCCTGCTCGACGAAATCGAGAAGGCCCACCCGGAGGTATTCAACATCCTCCTGCAAGTTGCTGAAGACGGGCGTCTCACAGATAGCCAAGGCCGTATCGTCGACTTCAAGAATACGGTCATCATCATGACCTCCAACATCGGCGCGCGGGCGATCAATCCGACCGACCGCAGCCTGGGCCTCCGCTCCGATATCGAGCGGCGCGGCACCAACGATGAGAAGGCGAACGAGGCCGTAAAGCACCGCGTCATGGACGAGGTGAAGAAGACATTCCGCCCCGAGTTCCTGAACCGGATCGATGAAGTGATCGTGTTCCATGCCCTCACGGCCGACCAGATCTTCCAGATCGTCGACCTGATGCTGGACCGGGTCAACAAGCAGGTTGCGACGCAGGGCCTCACGCTGGAAGTGTCGCCCGAGGTGAAGGAGCGGCTCGCCAAGGAGGGATTCGATCCCGCCATGGGCGCTCGTCCACTGCGCCGGGCGGTCCAGCGGCTGATCGAGGACCCGCTGGCGGAAGATGTGCTGCGAGGCTCCTTCCGATCCGGTGATACGATCCGCGCGGTGCTTGAGGAGGGAGAGATCGTCTTCCGCCCCGGCAGCATCGACGAGGGACTTCCGCCCATCGCGGAGGATGCTCCGGCGACCGTAGGCTAATAGTGGAGTGCTGAGGAAGAGGCGGGACCAGTTATCTGGCCCCGCCTCTGCTCTGTGCTACTTCAAGAGCGAAGCGCCGCCGTCCACATAGATCTCCACGCCGGAGACATGGCGAGAGAGATCGGATGCGAGGAAGAGGCAGGTATCGGCCACGTCGATGGCCTCGCCCTGGCCGTGATGAATCCCCGGCTTGCCTTCTGGCATCTCCACCTTGATCTCAACCTCGTCGGTATGCCGCTTCTCCGTGCGCTCATCGATCTGAGTATGGATTGCGCCCGGACAGACCGCATTCACCCGAATGTTCCACTTCGCCAGCTCGAGCGCGGCCATCTTCATGAAAGCGATCTGCCCCGCCTTGCTGGTAGAGTATGCGATGGCCCCCGCGCTTGAGAACGTGCGGTTCCCATTCACGCTGCTGGTGATGAGAGCCACCCCGCCCCCGTTCATTTTCAGGTACGGAACGCCATAGTGAAGGGTGAGGTAGGTACCCTTCAGGTTGATATCGATGGTTTTGTCCCACTCCTCGGGCTGCAGCTCCTCGATCGGTGTCCAGACTCCGTTGATGCCCGCGTTCGCGAAGAGCGTATCGAGCTTCCCGAACTGCTGTGCAGTCTGATCGATTGCAGCGTTCATCGACGCCGGATCCGCAACATCTGTCCGCACGAAGATCGCGTCGCCGCCCGCGGCCTCTATCTCACGCCGCACCTGCTCGCCTTCCGCTTCCTGCATATCCGCCAGGCCAATGGCCGCCCCCTCGCTGGCAAATCGGAGCGCGGTGCTCTTGCCAATCCCACTTGCAGCCCCGGTGATAAATGCAACTCGCCCGTCAAGCATTCCCATAGTCTGTCAGCCTCCCCTCCCGATGTGAGATAGTGTTGGCCAGAGCCCAGGCGGGGCGCTCTGCTCCTGCTTCCTACTGAGAATGGCTCTGCAAGTTCCCGAAAACCGGGGATCTGACAGCAAGAAGCCTCGCGCGCCCAACCGGGTGCGCGAGGCTTTTTGTGGCTCGAGGAATTCAGGCCGGCGCGAGAGGAAGCAGGGTCATCTCGGAGCTGGCGCGCCGCCCCCTGGCGCTCTCAGTAAAGGCCCGGTCGCACGCCATGCAGAACGTGCAGGGGTCCGTGTGACAGTCGGCCGTCATCCTGGCCTGGCGCGCCCGCTTATCCTCCGCCCGCAGGTAGCCCTTCGTCACTCCGCAATCGATGTGATCCCACGCCAGGACCTCGTCGTAGGCCTTGAACCGATTGGCGAAGTAACGAGTATCCACCCCGACGGCGGCGAACGCCTCCATCCAGAGATCGTACCGAAGGTATTCGTCCCAGGCGTCGAACTTGGCCCCGGCTCGCCATGCGCATTCGATGGCATTCGAGACGCGACGGTCACCGAGCGAGAGGATTGCCTCCAGGTGGACGCCCTGCGAATCGTTGGGTCGATATACAACACCGCGATCGCGAATCGAGCGCTTCAACAGCTGTTGCTTCCGCTCCACGTCTGCCACAGTGTCCTGCCCATGCCACTGGAAGGGCGTAAAGGGCTTCGGTACAAACGACGAGACCCCGATGCCGATGGTGGGCGACCGGACGCCGCACCGGCGCGCGAGCTGCGCGCACCGGGTGGCGAGCTCGCCAATCGCCAGCACGTCCTCGTCCGTCTCGGTGGGAAGCGAGATCATGAAGTATAGCTTGACCCGCTGCCAGCCGTTCTGGAATGCGGACTCGCACGCCGACATCAGATTCTCTTCTGTGACGCCCTTGTTGGTGACATCACGGAGTCGCTGCGAGCCGGCCTCGGGCGCGAATGTGAGCCCGGTCTTCCGAACCTTGTTGATCTCCTGGACAAGCGCCACGCAGTCCTTGTCGGCTCGGAGCGAAGGCAGTGAGACTCCGATCTTGTTGCCGGCGTACTGGTCGATCAGGTCGTGCACCACATCCGCAACGCGGCTGTAGTCCGCCGTGGAGAGCGAGACCAGGGAAATGTCCTCATGACCGGTTGAGCGGACCAGCTCCGCAGCCAGCTCCATGAGCTTCGCAGGGCTCTTCTCGCGCACCGGGCGGGTAATCATTCCGGCCTGGCAGAAGCGGCATCCGCGAGTACAGCCGCGCATCACCTCCAGCGAAATTCGATCGTGAACCACCTCGATGAACGGAATGATCGGGCTCGTAGGATAATCGAGCGCGTCAACATCCATCACATACTGGCGCACCACCTTTGCCGGAACCTCCGGCCGCGTGGGATGAATACCCAACAGGCGCGGCATGCTGTCACAGGCAGCGTCTGCCTCGTCCGCGGAGAGCCCGGCAGCTGCCAGCCGCGCCGCGCGCTGATCCGCGGTCTCATACACGGGCTCGTAAAAGCGCGGAACGTAACAGCCCGGGATCTGCGCGAGCCGGAGCATTAGCTCCTCACGTGGCAGATCGCGATGCTGCTTATACGTCTCCGTGATGGCTGGAAGTACCTCCTCGGCCTCGCCGATCACGAAGAGGTCCACAAAGGGCGCCATCGGCTCCGCATTGAACGTACAGTGCCCGCCGGCAAAGACGATGGGGTACGGCCTGCCGTCGGCCTGGCCGGCGTCGCGGTCGAGGCTGCGGATGGGGATCCCCGAGAGGTCGAGCATATTGAGCACGTTCGCATACGAGAGCTCGAACGAGAGGGCAAAACCGATAAGATCGTACTCGTTCAGGGGCGTGCGAGTCTCGAGCGTGAAAAGCGGCAGACCGGCGGCGCGCATTGCGGTCTCCATGTCCGGCCACGGAGCGTAGGCGCGCTCTGCCACGCAGTCATCGCGCTTGTTCAGCAGGTGGTAGATAATGCTGCACGCGAGGTTGGACATGCCGATCTCGTATGCATCGGGGAAAGCAATCGCGTACTTTACGTCTACAGCCGCGTGCTCCTTCACAATTATGTTAAGCTCGCCACCGGTATAGCGCGCGGGCTTGCTCACGCCCGGCAGTATCTCTTCGAGGCGCTCATCGATCTGCTCTCGGCTCAGTTTCTCCACTAAGATCTCCTCTGTGTCGGCGGGCTTCACGACCACGTGAGCGCAAAGGCCTTACATTACTTCTGCAGTGTACCATTCGCCGCGCACTGCGGCAAGTTAGTGCGCCGGGTGAACTCCCACTCATTGTGCGCGCTCATAAGGCACAGCAGCAGGGCCTTATTGGCAACCCTGCTGCTGGTGAGAGTTGTGCCGTGCGTGCGGAACGTCCGCTAACCGTTTGCAGGTACACTGTTGGGGGTTCGAATTCTCCTGCGCCGGGCCTCGGCAGCCGACGGCCGACCGCAGCGTTCCGAAAGGCGATCTCTAGATGGAGGAGTCTCCCGACCTGCCACTGCGTGTCTTCGCGCTCGCCCCGGTCGTTACTCTGCGCGAAGTGCTGGATGTCCTCACGGAAGCGGGAATGCCGGCTGGCATCTCCGTCTCCATCGCAGGAGATGCGGCGGACGAGGACCTCGACGACGCCAACTGGGA
>JBBRJW010000365.1:0-4351 GCA_038218705.1 Chthonomonadales bacterium
GAGAGATATGTCGTTGCTCTCTACTATTACGAGGGGATGACTTTCCGGGAGATTGGTAAGATCCTGAGCATCTCAGAGTCGCGCGGATACCAACTCCATACCCAGGCCGTCATTCGCCTTCGAAGCTATCTTCAGCTCGACACTGACCTGTTTCGATAGGTGCGACCGATTGTGACCGGCTCATCCGTGGGGCCTTGGACCGACGGGCGAGCGTGATGGCCCGGCTGATTGGTGCGCGTGAGGGAGAAGAGGCTTGCTGCCTGAAGCGATCGTAATCACCCTTCAGATTCTCATTCTGACAGTAAGCTGGACGCTCTTCCAGCGGGCGCGTGCTGACCTCAGCGCGCGTGCTGCCGAGAGTCCGGTCCTCCAGGAGATCAGGAACCTGGAGAGGTCCGTTCGGGTATTGCTGAAGGAGATGGAACTGCAGTCGGCAGAGGCCTCGGATGTGCTCGGCGCTCATTGCCGGCAGGCACGCGAGATTCTCGACGCCCTGGAGGCCGCCTCAGCACTCCACGCTGAACGGGCCCAGACAGCCCGATCCTCACCGGAGATGCCGACCGTTCCGTTTTCAACGCCCGCCGGCGCGCAGACGCTGCCGCCCGATGCCGGGGACCCCCCTGCCTGCCGCACGGGTGAACTCGATGAATCGCAGGGCACGGCCGATCCTGCGGAGGTCCAGAAGCGGCAGCTCATCTATCACCTTGCGGACGCGGGAGCGCCTGTGTCTGAGGTGGCCCATGCGGCAGGAATCTCGGAAGGCTTCGTAGAGGTTCTCCTCGCCCTCCGGGGGAGCCGGCAATTGTAGCTCGATGGCTCGCCCCGGGTGAGCGTGCGATAACGGGTAGAATTACCGGAAGAGCACTTCAAATAGTCGGCGGCGCGGCCTACTTCGTGACGATTCGTGGTCCAGTTGACGTACGAGTCACGGGCCCCCAGCCGCCAAAGACGGCCACAGGTTTTGCAAAGGAGAAAAGTGACATTGTTTCAACCTAGTGTACTAAGTGCGCGCTGCCGAGGACTCATGTGCGCCGGCACGCTCCTCCTCGCAATCAGCGGATGCAGCAGCCGGTCCGTGGTGGCTCGCGTCAACACTCTGACGCTTAACGAGGCAGATTTCCACGACCGCGCCGAGCGCGTTACCGCAGTTCCCTCGAATTCCGGGCTCGACGCAGGCGGCGTCGCCATCCTGAACTTCGTCAACGATAGCATTCTGGCGCAGATCACCAAGGACAAAGGCTACTCGCCGACGGACGCTCAGGTGAACACCTTCCTGAGAACGCTGAAGGTTGTGAACCCGCAGCTCGATGCCGATATTCGCTCCGGCAAAGCCACCGACGACGACTATCGCCGACAGATCCTCTCTACGCTATCGCTCTTCGCCATCGGCACCGAGGGCGCAAAGGCCGATGCAGCGGAGATTCAGAACCTCTATACCAAAGAGCACTCCGGGATGCGCATACAGGGCTCCTACACGCTCCGCTTCCTGACGGCTCAGACCGCGGCGAGCGCGCAAAAGGCTCTCGATGTCCTGAAGTCCTCCGGCGATTTCACCAAAGCCATCGAGGCCGCTCAGCTACCGGCCGCAGAGGTCAATACCAGCAGCCACGATGTCGTGATCGCCGAGAGCCAGGCGCCGCCGCAGCTTAAGGCCGCGCTCGATCCTCTGAAGCCGGAGCAGCTCACCCCTGCGCCCGTCGCGATCAGCGGCCCGGGCTCACCTCAGGCGGTCTATATTGTGGCGCGGCTGATTGAGCATCGCGCGGCCCGCGAGCTAACGGTTGACGAGGTTCGTCCGATCCTTGAGCGAAAGGTTATCGAGCAGCGTCTGCCTGCATGGAAGACCCATGCAGACCAGGTGGTCACCAAGTATAAGAAGGAACACAAAGATGATATTCAGATCACCCCGGACCGGTACAAGCCGCTGATGACCACGATCATGCAGCCCGCGCCCGAACAGCCCGCGGCAGCCCCCGGTGCGCCGGCCGCCGCCGGCTCCGCTGGAGCGGTGCCGGACGTCTCGCCTCCCGCCCCCTCGTCCGGCCAGCCGGGCCAGTAGGAGCCGACGCGTGATTACTCTCATCGGGCTTGGCCCCGGTGACCCCGGTTCAATCTCCCGAGGTGCGGAGTCTGCGCTTCGGGAGATTGGCGGTGCTGCCGCCCGAGGCGGAGGGAGCCTCCTGCTCCGAACAGAGCGCCACCCATCGGTGGCGCTTTTGCGCGAGTGGGCCATCCCCTTTCGCTCGCTCGACTCCTACTACGAATCGGCGTCGGACTTTCAGACGCTCTACCGGGCGATCGCGGACCGAGTCATCGAAGAAGCACTGCCCCTGCAGGCCCGGGGCTACCCTCTCGGCTTCGCCGTGCCCGGACACCCGCTGTTCGCCGAGGAGTCTGTCCGAATTATCCTCTCCCTGGCCGCCGAAGCAGGCATTCCCACGCGAGTCATCGGATCTGGCAGCTTCGTCGAGCCCACTCTAACCGCGGCGGGCGCTTCGCTGGAAGCCGGCTGCGACATACGCGATGCGCTGGCGCTACCACTGGTCGGGATCCTAAGCGACGCGGGCGAGCCGGGACCGCGGCGATCAGATACAAGTCGCGGCCTCCTCCTCTATCAGGTGTATGATCGAGATGTGGCTTCACGCACGAAGCTGTGCCTGATGCGAGATTACCCGGACGACTTCGAAGTGACGGTGGTCCGAAGTGCGGGAGTAGCCGCCGACGAGCAGGTGGACCGCATTCCACTGTTCAAGCTCGACCGCGTGCCCATAGACCATCTCACCTCGGTCTATCTGCCCCCGCTTCCCGCCTCCCTGCGCCGCCCTCTCTTCGCCGATCTGGTGGCGGTGATGGCCAGGCTGCGCAGCCCCGAAGGCTGCCCGTGGGACCGTGAGCAGGACCATCGGTCGCTCGCGAAGTTCTTCATCGAGGAGACATTCGAGGCGGTTGAGGCGATCGAAACCGACGACCCGGACCTTCTCTGCGAAGAGCTTGGAGACGTGCTGCTGCAGGTCGTGTTTCACGCTCAACTGGCCGGCGAGAACGGGCGCTTCGATGCAGACGACGTAACAGCGAAGATAGTCGAGAAGATGGTTCGTCGCCACCCGCACGTGTTCGGCGCCGGAAGCGCAGCCGATAGCGCAGAGGTGCTCCGGAACTGGGAGGCGATCAAGCGAACCGAAAAGTCCGAGCTCGGAACGGAGTGGCGGCCCTCCGCACTTGATGGCTCTCCTGTCGGCTTGCCGGCGCTTATGAGGGCCCTGGACATCAGCAAGCGAGCGGCCAAGATCGGATTTGAGTGGAAAGACCTCTCCGCGGTCATGGACAAAGTCGATGAGGAGCTCGCGGAGCTCCGCGCCGAGCTCGACCGGCCTGAGCCAGACAGTGAGGCCGTGATGGGCGAGCTGGGGGACCTCCTCTTCACCGTTGTACAGATAGCACGTTGGCAGTCGATCGATCCCGAGGGTGCGCTTCGAGCAATGATCGCGCGCTTCTCAACCCGCTTCAAAGCGATGGAGCGTATGGCTCGCGCTGAGGGAGGGGAGCTCGCGGGGAGCTCGGCCCAGGAGCTCGACCGGCTCTGGCGCGCGGCGAAGGCTGAAGCAGGCTAACCGCGGCTGCCTGATCAGGGCGCCAATTTCGACGCTTGACATCACAGGGTGGGTAAAGTATACTTGTTTAGTCAAGTATATCAAGCTCGCGCGCCCAGAGGCCCCGGATAATGGCGTTCTTCAACTCAAAACTGCGATACGCGCTCTGCGCGGCCGTCGACCTCGCCATGCAGCCTCCCAGTGAGTCCTGCCAGAGCCGTGAAATCGCTGCCCGGCAGGCTATTCCTGGCCCCTATCTCGACCAGATTCTGGCCGCGTTGAAGGGCGCTGGAATCGTCCGCAGCGTCCGCGGTGCCGGAGGAGGCTATAGCCTGGCCCGGACTCCTGATCGCATTACCGTAAACGACGTCGTCCACGCCCTGATGCGAGGTGACAGGCTCTTTTCGAGTTTCAGCGAAGCCGATCCCGCATGCCTTGAGGCGCCGGGCGCAGTCTGGATCGTGCGCAACTTTGAAGAACAGGTGGAGACCCGGGTTACTGAGATGCTGGTCGGGGTCACCCTCGCGGATCTGGTCCAGCGCAAAACCGATCTCGACGACTCATTGAGCTACATGCCCGGAATCTAAAGGAGATGTTTCAATGCGAATCGCAAATAACGTCACCGATCTCATCGGCAACACCCCTCTCGTCCGCCTGAACCGTCTCACTCAGGGCGCCAAAGCTGAAGTCGTGTGCAAGCTCGAATACTTCAACCCTCTCTCCAGCGTCAAAGACCGCATCGGCGTGGCGATGATTGAAGC
>JBBRJW010000366.1:0-4351 GCA_038218705.1 Chthonomonadales bacterium
AGTACGGCATCCGCGCGCACGGCATGTTCGTCTTCGGCGCAGATGGCGACACGATCGAGAGCCTGCGCGCTACGGCCGACTTCGTCATCAAGAACGATATCAGCACGGTGCAGTTCATGATGCTGACGCCACTGCCTGGGACGAGATCGTTTCAGCAGCTCCATGACCAGGGACGGATCTTCGATTATGACTGGAGCCGATACGACGCCCACCATGCGGTCTTCTGGCCGAGCCAGATGAGCCCGTATGAGCTGCAGCAGGAGACTTTCCAGGCGATGCGTCGGGTCTACGGTTGGACACGGGTCGCTCGCCCGGCGCTGAGCGGCAACTTTATGACTTCGTTCTTCCGCTACTATGGACATGGCCTCATCTATGGTCAGCGTCGTAGCCTGGAGTCATACCAGGCGGCTCTCCCGCGCGGTCCACGCGAGGATACGCGCATGCCGCCCCCGTTTTCGCCGATGGCTGCCGGATAACCCGGAAATGACAGATCCCTGCGGCTTGAAAGCGGATTATAGAATTCGCTTTCAAGCCGCAGGGATCTGCTTGCTTCGTCTCACCTGCGTAATCAGCGAGTCAGCGAAGCGCTGATTGCGCAGGAGCTAGCTTCACGAAACGGTTGGCTATTCGGCCGGGTTCCATGACGTTCGGCCATTGGGGCAATTCGTTCCGTCCTGCCCCAGACAGATGCCGTTATTCCAGTCGATAGCCCCCTGCAGGTCCTGCGCTGTCAGAGTGTTGTTACCGGTGTTCCAGGGATGCTGGATTCCACCGTGATACTTAACATGCGAGTCGGCGTACAGTACATTCAGGCCATTGCTGTGGCGCGGTAGCCCGTTACCAGGGTCGGTATGGCGCGCAGTGGAGCCCAGATGGTGTAGTCTGCGTTAAGGCCCTTGAAAACGTTTGCCGCGGGGTTGTTCATCTGGTGCGCATCCCCGGTGTTTCCACCAGGGTTGTACTCTACGCCATCCATGACAAAGACCATCTCTGAAACCTTCGGAATCTGAGCGATCTTGATCTCCTGGATCATGTTGTTGCCAAGATAGCTCACCCCGTTGGTGGTGGAATCGTCTGGACAGCGGTAGACCTGATAGTTCTTGGTGTAGGGATAGGTAGCCGCTGCCCACTGAAGCGGATCTGTATTCGGATTGGAGCTGCAGCACATGTACGGCAGCTGCTCATCGTAGTCCTGAATGTATTGGGCGAAGGCGAGACCTATCTGTTTGAGGTTGGAAGCGCAGCTTGCCTGACGGGCCTTTTCACGGGCCTTGGCGAAGACAGGGAAGAGTATAGCGGCTAGGATCGCGATGATCGCAATCACCACCAATAGCTCGATGAGGGTAAACCCCCGGGGTCGACGGTTCATTTTAGTCTCTCTCCGTCTGCCTTCGAAAGGGCAGATCTACTGGACATAACTAGCAAGTCGATTACAATTTGAACGTGCATGCGAAACTGGTGAAGCGGCTCAATTCGGGAGCAATAGCTGTTCCGCCACCAATCGCAAATTGCGCGGCGGCGCTAACAAAAGTTAACACCTCCTTCCCTTGCAATATATTAAGCTCCAGTGCCGTGTTTTGTTCCCACGAATAGAATTGCCCATTGGCAGGGATGTACCGGTTCGGTTCGCATGGGTTACGATAGATCACCCGACCGATCCGTGCGAATGATCTCGGCAAGGTTGATTGATCCCCGGTGCGCGGAACGAGCGCGGCGCGTTATAATGGTAGCAATTCACGCGGTACCAGGCTGCGCTCGCCGAGCGCGGACTTCCGCTATACCCGGTTGATGCGAGGTGGATGCCGCAATGTTTTCGAACCTGTTCAAGTGGATCCGTACTGCCGGATGTGCTGTGCTGATTGCCCTGCTGCTATCCGGCGGGTTTGCGTCGGCACAGTTGATCGACGCGCCCCATCCCGCGTCCGGCGGCGCGTCCGCGCCCGCGGATCCCTCCGCGACACAGGTCACGCCGCTGCCGTCCCATGTCGATACGGAGTCTGCGCTGCACCCGCACGATCCGTCCATTCCAGATGGCACCCAGCACGGCAAAGTGTCGGACCAGAACGGAGGGCTCTTCTATGAGATCTCGGTCCTCCACGATCCCGCGTCCATCGGAGCCGCCCTGCTAATGTGCGTCGTACTTTGGTTTGGAATCCGGGCGCTGTTGGCGCAGTGGAGGAATTCCGACGGGCGTCGTGGCGGGTGGGGACGGTAGGCCCTGCATTCGGGTATCCGGCGAGCTTACGTCGCCGGAGGGCCGCGTGGAGGCATAGGCCGCCAAGCGGCCGAGGCTCTCGTGTGGTATAATGCAAAGTAGAAGCAGTAATCGCACTGATTGCGACAGATGGCGCGGGGAGCAAGAGCCGCGCCTTTTTTCATGTCAATGAATGTTGTATTGCCCGCCCGCGCCATCTCGCAAGAACAAAGGACAGCATGATTCAGTATAGCCAGGATAAGATCCGAAACGTCGCCATTATCGCTCACGTCGACCATGGCAAGACCACCCTTGTCGACGGACTGCTCCGGCAGGGAAACGTCTATCGCGCGCACCAGGAGATGACCGATCGCGTGATGGACAGCAACGATCTGGAGCGCGAGCGCGGCATTACCATCGTGAGCAAGAACACGGCCGTCTCGTTCCGCGACTATAAGATCAATATCGTTGACACGCCCGGACACGCCGACTTCGGTGGCGAGGTGGAGCGCGTCCTCAACATGGTCGACGGCGTACTGCTGCTGGTTGATGCGGTCGATGGCCCGATGCCTCAGACCCGGTTTGTGACCTCGAAGGCGCTCGCGCTTGGCCACAAGGTCATCGTGGTCGTGAACAAGATCGATCGTACCGACGCACGGCCCGATTGGGTGGTGGACCAGACCTTCGACCTCTTTGTTGAGCTCGGTGCAAACGAGGAGCAGCTCGATTTCCGCGTGGTCTACGCCTGTGCCCGGCAGGGAGTGGCGACCGAAGATCTCGCGGTGCCAGGATCCGACCTGAAGCCGCTCTTCGAAGCGATTCTCAGCCACCTACCGGCTCCTGAGGGTGATCCCGAAGCACCACTTCAGATGCTCGTCTCGAGCCTCGACTACGATGACTACCGCGGCCGATTCGCCATCGGGCGTATCCACGGGGGCAAGCTCTCCCCGGGAGATAACATCGCGATCGTGAACCGTGAGGGCGATATCCGCCCCGGTAAGCTCGTGAGCGCGTTCGTATTCGAGGGCCTTCGCAAAGCGGAGCGCGATATTGTGACGGCTGGCGAAATCTGTATTGTGAGCGGCCTGGCCGACGTGAGCATTGGTGAGACCATTGCGAGCCGGGAAGTGCCGGTTGCGGTGCCGAGCGTGCGCGTCGACGAGCCGACCCTGCGGATGGCGTTCGGCGTAAACACGAGCCCGCTCACCGGGCGCGAGGGCGCGTACAGCACAAGCCGTAAGATCCGCGAGCGCCTCTTCAAGGAGCTCGAGACCAATGTTAGCCTCCGCGTGGAGCCCTCCGAGGCGGCGGATACGTTCCTGGTGAGCGGCCGCGGCGAGCTCCACCTTGCGATTCTCATCGAAACGATGCGGCGCGAGGGCTACGAGCTGCAGGTTGCGCAGCCAGAGGTGATCTATCACTTCGACGACCACGGGCATCGGCTTGAGCCGTATGAGCGCGTGGAGATTGAGGTTGCCGAGGAGCATCAGGGCGTAGTCGTGGAGCAGATGGGGCAGCGCAAGGGCGAGATGCTCGATATGCGGCTCGCAGCAGGCAGCGTCCTCTTTACCTATACCGTTCCGACACGCGGCCTGCTCGGCTTCCGGAACGACTTCCTGACAGCGACTCGCGGCACTGGCGTCATCAATACGCTCTTCGACTCCTACAAGCCCTACGCAGGCGACATTGGCAAGACCAGCAACGGCTCCCTGATCGCGACGGATGCCGGCATGACCAATCCGTTCGGCCTCTCGAACGCCGAAGAGCGTGGCACGCTCTTCATAGGCCCGGGAGTCGAGGTCTACGAGGGCATGATCGTGGGCAAGCATATCCGCGACAGCGACCTCGAGGTTAACGTCTGCAAGATGAAGCAGCTCTCCAACATGCGGTCGTCCAACAGCGACATCGGGGTCCGGCTCACGCCGCCGGTCGAGATGAGCCTCGATCGCGCAATCGAGTACATCGGCCCGGACGAGCTGGTTGAGGTGACTCCGAAATCGATCCGAATGCGCAAGAAGGTGCTCGACATCAATCTGCGCAAGCGCTCTGAGAAGTCGCTCACCGCCGCACGCGCGTAGAGCACACCAGAACCGTGCCTTCAGTGGCCCGCCATCGCCCCGCCCGGGCGATGGCGGGCCACTTGCGTTTGTACCAATA
>JBBRJW010000367.1:0-4350 GCA_038218705.1 Chthonomonadales bacterium
ACCCTGATTATTGTGGCGGACTTGAAGCGCCTCCAGGTCGACTGTTTCGTTGACGAGACAGAGATCGGTAAGGTCCGGGTTGGCCAGCCTGCCTCCGTGAAGGTCGACGCGTTTCCCAAGCGAGCATTTCCAGGGACCGTAACCAAGGTCGCTTCTGGCTCTACCATCCAGCAGGGCGTGGTTACCTATGATGTCACAATCTCCCTCAAGGACCCGGGCGGGCGTTTGAAGCCAGACATGACCGCGAGCGTAACCGTTCAGACCGGACGCCGACAGAACGTGCTTCTGGTGCCGGCCGAGGCGGTGAAGGTTTCCACGCGCGGGTCCACAGTTAACTTACTCAAGATGAAGGATGGCAAGCCGGACGTGCAGCCGGCCAAGGTGAAGACTGGCGGCAGTGACGGCCAGTTCACCGAGATCCGCGAGGGCCTGAAAGAGGGCGACACCATTGTGCTTGCCGGCGGCGATAGCGGGAAGCGGCCCGGTGGTGGCCCGAGCTCGCCCTTTGGCCCGACGCAGCAGCGCGGTGGCGGTGGCGGCGGAAGGCGCGGAGGCTAACGTTCATGGACGCAATGCTCAAACTGCGCGAAATCCGCAAAACGTATATTATGGGGGATCAGGTCGTCCGTGCGCTGGACGGCCTGGACCTCTCCATCGAGCCGGGCGAGTTCGTGGCCATTATGGGGCCGTCCGGCTCCGGCAAGTCCACTCTCATGCATATCATCGGCTGTCTCGATGTCCCTACCTCCGGATCGTACCTTTTCGACGGCCTGGAGGTTGCCGAGATGGACGATTACGAGCTGGCGGCGATCCGAAACCAGAAGATCGGCTTCGTATTCCAGGGCTTCAATCTGCTTGCCAGAACGACTGCGCTGGAGAACGTGGAGCTTCCCTTGCTCTATGGAAAGCGCAAGGATCGTACCGAGCGCGCAATCATGGCGCTTGAGCGCGTAGGGCTCGGGGATCGGCTCGATCACCGTCCTAACGAGCTTTCGGGAGGACAGCAACAGCGCGTTGCGATCGCGCGCGCAATCGCCTCCAGTCCGCGGCTGATTCTTGCAGACGAGCCAACCGGCAACCTTTCGAGCCAGCAGAGCGAGGAGATCATGCAGATCTTCCAGGAGCTGAATGAAGAGGGCTCGACAATCGTCATGGTAACACATGAGCCTGACATCGGCCAGCACTGCAAGCGCCTGGTCCACATTCGCGATGGAGTGGTTCGCGACGATCAGCCCGTGCGCGAGCGACTGCTTGCTATCGAGGTGATCGCGAAGCAGCGGGCAGACCGTGAGCGAGAAACTGCGGAGAAACGGGCTGCCAGCGCCGTCTTGACTGCATAGCGGAGGAAGTGTGCCGTGAACCTACTCGAGAGTTTCCGGGTCGCGATTCGCGGCCTTGCCAATAACAAAATGCGCACTGCGCTCACCATGCTCGGCATTATCATCGGTGTCGGCGTGGTGATCATCGTCGTTGCGATTGGCCAGGGCGCAACGCAGCGAGTAACCGACACCGTAAACTCGCTCGGCACGAATCTGCTGACTATCTTCCCGGGCCAGTCGAAAATGAGGGCCAACGCCGTAACGAAATCATCCGGAAGCGCAGGTACGCCCACCAGTAATTCAAGCAACCACCTGACGCTCGATGACGCCCATCTTATCGCGGAGAACTTCGGCAAGTCGGTGGATGCCGTCTCCCCCACCGTTCGGTCGAATGTGCAGATCAGGATGGGCGCGAACGACTCCACCACTAACCTCAACGGCGTCACCACAGACTACCCCTACGTGAACAACGTCTCGGTGACCCAGGGACGTTTCTTCACCACGTATGAGCAGGATGGCACGCAGCGTGCCACCACGTATGAGCAGGATGGCACGCAGCGTGTCTGCGTGATCGGGATTTCCGCGGTGGAGAAGCTGACCGGGGACCCTCAGACGAACATTATTGGCCAGGACATCGCCATCAATCGGCAGAACTTTAAGGTCGTCGGTATTCTGGCTCCGAAGGGCGCTGGCGCGTGGGGGCAGGATCAGGATGACCTGATCCTCGTGCCCATCACCACGGCCATGCAGCGCATTATGAATAAGGACCACATCGATAACATGTCGGTTCGATGTACAGACGCGCGCATGATGCCGCTGGCACAGGAGCAGATTGCAGCGTTCTTGCGCATTCGGCATCACCTCGCGCCACCGTTCCCCGAAAATGACGACTTCAATATCCGCAGCCAGACAGAGCTGATGGAGCGCCAGCAGAGCGTAACGGGCACGATGACCTCGCTCCTCTCGATTGTCGCTGTCATCTCGCTGATCGTTGGCGGCATCGGTATCATGAACATCATGCTCGTTTCGGTTACCGAGCGGACCCGAGAGATCGGCATCCGCAAGGCCATCGGCGCAACGCCGCGCGACATTCTCCTGCAATTCCTCATTGAGGCCGGGATCATCTCCGTACTGGGCGGTCTGATTGGTATCGTCCTTGGGGTCGCCGGGGCGGTGGTTCTCGCGAGCGTCGGAGGATGGTCTACGATCGTGAACACCACGGCAGTCGTGACGGCAGTCGTCGTCTCTGCAGTCGTGGGTATCTTCTTCGGGATCTACCCTGCCAGCAAGGCGGCGGCCCTACACCCTATTGACGCGCTGCGATATGAGTGATGCCCGCACGGACGCCATGACCCAGCCAGAAGTCGACCGCGCGATGGATTCTCTCCCCGGCGCGCGGCATGGGCCGCTCTACGCCCTGAGCTTCCGCAACTTTCGGCTCTTCTTTGTGGGCCAGCTCATCTCCGTGGCCGGCACCTGGATGCAGGCCGTAGCGCAGGGGTGGGTTGTCTGGGACATCACCCACCAGGCGCGCTGGCTCGGCATCGTCTCAGGCGCGGGCGCGATCCCCTACGTTCTCTTTGCAATCCCGGGCGGCAACGCGGCGGACCGGCGCCCACGGCGAGATATCCTCGTCTGGACGCAGGCCGTCGCGATGCTGCTCGCCTTCGTACTGGCCATCCTCGCGGCTGGTCTCTTTCACACCAGGCTGCAGGGCTGGCATATCGCGCTGCTGGCTGCCATCGGCGGAGTGGTGAACGCTTACAATATGCCGGCGCAACAGGCCTTTGTCACGGACATGGTGGATGAGAGGGAAGCGCTTGCCAACGCGATCGCCCTCAACTCGCTGCGTTTCAACCTGGCGCGCTTCATCGGGCCGATCATGGCCGGCGTTGTACTGGTGAAACTGGGCGCGGCATGGTGTTTCGGACTCAACGGTCTGAGCTTCATCGCGGTGATTATCTCGCTCATGATGATGCGTCTGCCTGAGTTCAGGCCGCACCCGGCGCACGGCTCGGTATGGGACGGTTTTGCCTACATTGCGCGAACCTCTACGGTTTTCCGCGCCACCTTCCTCATTGGGATCGGCTCCCTCTTCACCTGGTCGGCATCCACCCTGTTCCCCATGCTCGCCACGCACTTCCACCAGGGAGCGGCGGGGTTTAGCCGCATGACAGCCATAAACGGCGTCGGCGCGGCTACCGGAGGAGTGTTTCTCACCGTCTGGGGGGACAGGTTTGAGCGGCGCAGTCTGGTCTATGCCGGCGCGATTCTCTTTGCCACCGCCCTTATCTTCCTCGCGCGCATGCACTCCTTCACGGCCACCCTCGTCTGCCTGGTGATCGCGGGCTTCGCGATGATTCTCTTCGCTATCAGCTGCAACACCAAGGTGCAGACCGAAGCGCCCGACAAGCTGCGTGGGCGAGTGATGGCGGTCTATTCGCTGGTCTTTCAGGGGTTCATGCCGCTCGGAAGCCTGGAGATAGGCATTCTGGCCGAGCGGGTCGGCGCGCAGGCGGCGATCTACTGGAATGCGATGGTGGCGCTCTGCGTAACGCTCTGCGTATTCCTCTGGGCCCTGGTCTCCGAGCGCCGACAGGCTGCTGTCTGACGGCCGCCGCCGCGCCCCTCCGCATCGGGTTCAGGCAAGGCCAGTTCGTCTCAAGCGGGCCGACATCAGCGACGTGACGGCTGCGATCCGACTTACGGAGGCCGTGCTATCGTCGTCCTTCTGCAAAGTCAAAGCTTGTTGAGCGACCGGTGACAAACATGAGCGAAACGAAGAAGATGATCTACTTGACTTCCAAACTGGCCAGACGCTTCAGTTGGAGTAAAGAGCCGATCGAGAGCGATGCGGTTTTTGGCCTCTACAAACTTCCCCTTGCCAGCGACGGCCGACCGCTCGAAACCAGAAAGCGCCTTCTGTTTCTCAGCAAGAGTCTTACCGCGGCCTGCAAAGCTGGCAACCTGTAGAGCGTTCAGTTAGAGAAAAAATACGGTTTCAGCTTGGACAGACATTACTGCCACGAAC
>JBBRJW010000368.1:0-4349 GCA_038218705.1 Chthonomonadales bacterium
ATAGCTTGCCGCTTGCTCAGACAGGAGTTTGAATGATCCGCGTCAGCCGGTCAGCGTTGATACCCCTCGCACGGAAGTACATCTGGTGGAAAACTCCGGAGGAAGCCGCGGCGCTGCCTGCGCGGGTAATCGCCCAGGTCATGAATATCGGTGATTACGACGATGTGCAGTGGCTCGCTTATCAGGTCGGCGACGAAGTGTTGCGCGAGGTATTGCAGCACGCTGACGCGGGCCGCTTCAGCGAGCGCTCGTGGGCGTACTGGCACTACCGACTCGGGCTGTCAAACGTGGATGAGGTTCCTCCTCTGCCAGTACGGAGGTTTGAATGACGCGCCTATTCAGACCTCGCATGGACGCGCTTCCTCCAGCGCAACAGAAGTTGTGGCCGGAGCTGCGTAGAGCTTCCGGCCTGGGGTTCACGCTGTATGGCGGCACTGCGATTGCCCTGAGATTGGGCCACCGCGCGTCGATGGACTTTGATCTCTTTTCGGAACGTCCCCTTGATCGCGAAGCCATCATGTCGGCATGCCCCTTCCTGGCGCGCGGCACCACGCTTCAGGACCACGGAAGCACATGGGAAGTATTGGCACCCGTCGGCGATGGCGGGGAGGATAACGTCAAGGTTGGTTTCTTCGGCGCAATTGCCTTCGGGCGTGTCGGTGAGCCGGACTTTACTGAGGATGGGGTAATGCAAGTGGCCTCACTGGACGACCTCCTGGCGACGAAAGTCAAGGTCGTTCTACAGCGCGCCGAGGCTAAGGACTACCGCGACATAGCTGCGATGGTGAATTCGGGAGTGAGCTTGTCTCGCGGACTTGCATCTGCGCGGCTGCTCTTCGGCCCGAACTTTCAGCCCGCCGAGAGCCTGAAAGCGCTGGTATTCTTCTCTGATGGGGACCTGCACACACTCACAATTGCGGAGAAACAGACCCTCGTAGGCGCGGTAAAAGCCGTGCGTGACCTGCCCGGCGTATCGCTTGTTTCCAGTTGTCTGCAAGGAACGCCCTGGCAGCCCCCCGCACCAGACGAAGCCGAGGAGTCAGATCCCTCCTCGGGAAACGCTTCGGCAGGCGTGTAGTGCCACACAGTGTGTGTGCCGGCTTGACGCATCCCACGGCTGGCCTGCGTACTCGACGCGCGCTGCCCAAACAGGGAAACGCCCGCGCTCTTCAGGAGCGCGGGCGTTTCCAGCTCGCTGGTGGCCGGTTGGGGGCGGCTAGCCGACCACGATGTTTACCAGCTTGTTCGGCACCAGGATCAGCTTGCGGACCTGCTTGGTCGCCAGCTCGGCCTGCACCTTCTCGTGCGCCATCGCCATCGCCTTCACGGCATCGTCGCTCGTGCCGGCGGGCACCGTCAGCCGGTCCTTCAGCTTCCCGTTCACCTGCAGCACAATGGTTATCACGTCCTCGGCGGCGGCCGCCTCATCGAAGCGAGGCCACTCCTGCCGGAAGGTGAAGCCGTCCTTGCCCAGGCGCTCCCAGAACTCGTCCGCCAGGTGGGGCGTGATCGGCGAGAGGAGCAGCGGCATCGTCTCCAGGATCTCGGAGATCAGCAGCGCCTGCGGATCCGAGGGCTCGGCCTGCCCGAGCGCGTTACGGAAGGCGGAGACCTCGTTGGTCAGCTCCATCAGCGCGGCGACACAGGTGTTGAAGCGAAAGCTCTCGATATCCTCCGTCACCTTGCGAATGGTCTGGTGGAGCTTTCGGCGGAGCTTGCGCTCGTCCTCGCCCAGCGCATTCCAGTTCTGATCGCCGGCCGCAGCGGGATCGCTCTGCTCCTTCACCGAAGGGAGAGTTGATCGCCAGTCGGGGCGATAGTGCGGCCGAAGCTCGCTCCAGAGCCGCCAGACGCGGGCGACGTAGCGGTGGGCCGCCTCGATCCCCCGATCGGTCCACTGGACCGTCTCCTCGAACGGGGCGACGAAGAGCCCGTAGAGCCGCAGGCTGTCCGCGCCGTAGCGCTCCGCGATCTCATCGGGGGTGACCACGTTGCCCATGGATTTCGACATCTTCACCCAGCGCCAGATCCACTGCTCCTCGGGCACCTCGGCGCGCTCTTCGGGGCGAAGAACCTTCCAGTTTTCAATCGGCTCCCCGCCGTCGGTCTCGCCGGTCTCGTCCGCCTTCACCTCGCGTCCGGGCGTGTGAGCGAGCAGCATCCCCTGGTTGCGCAGGCGCGCGAAGGGCTCCTCAAAGCTGAGCAGTCCGGCATCGTGGAGGACTTTGGTCCAGAAGCGGGCGTAGAGCAGGTGCATCACCGCGTGCTCCGCGCCGCCCACGTAGAGGTCAACGGGAAGCCACCGCTCCACGGCCTCGGTGCTGAAGGGCGCGTCCTCGTTGTGCGGGTCGGCGAAGCGGAGGAAGTACCAGGAGGAGCAGGCGAACCCGCCCATGGTATCGGTCTCGCGCCGCGCCGGCGCGCCGCACTGCGGGCAGGCGACGTTGACGAACTCGGGGATGGCCGCGAGCGGAGATTCCCCGGTGCCCGTAGGCTGATACTTCTCGATATCGGGCAGGGTCACCGGCAGGTCGGCTTCCGGCACCGGGACGATCCCGCAGGCCGGGCAGTGGATAATCGGGATCGGCGCGCCCCAGTAGCGCTGGCGAGAGATGAGCCAGTCCCGCAGGCGAAAGTTCACCACGCCTCTGCCGAGACCCTCGGCCTCGAGATGGCTGATCACCTTCGCGACCGTCTCCTTGCTGTTTGGCGCGCCAAGGAAGGGACCCGCGCACGCGGTCCCCCCCGCGGCAAACGCTTCGGTGAGGGACGCAGAGGTCTGGCCGGGCTCGGTTGAGTAGACGAGCACGATCGGGATATCGAACTTGCGCGCGAACTCGAAGTCGCGCTGGTCGTGCGCGGGCACCGCCATGATAGCGCCGGTGCCGTAGCCCATCAGCACATAGTCCGCGATCCAGATGGGCACGCGCTCGCCGTTCACGGGGTTGATGGCATACGCGCCAGTGAAGACTCCGGTCTTGGCGCGGTCGGTCGACTGTCGCTCGATCTCGGAGGTGTGGGCCGCATGGTCGCGGTACTCCTCAACGGCCGCGCGCTGCTCGGGAGTTGTGATCTTCGCGACGAGCGGGTGCTCCGGCGCGAGCACCATGAACGTCGCGCCCCAGAGGGTGTCGGGGCGGGTGGTGAAGACCGTTATCTTCTCATCGCCCTCGGCGAGCCGGAAGTCGACCTCCGCGCCTTCGCTGCGGCCGATCCAGTTCGCCTGAAGCATCTTGATGCCTTCGGGCCAGTCGATCGTTTGAAGTCCGCTCAGTAGACGGTCGGCATACTCGGTAATCTTGAAATACCACTGCGGCATGGGCCGCTTTTCCACCGCCGAGCCGCAGCGCCAGCACTTGCCGTTCACCACCTCTTCGTTGGCCAGACCCGTTTTGCAGGAGGGGCACCAGTTGATCGGCGTGTTGGCGCGGTAGGCGAGGCCCTGGCGGTAGAGCACGAGGAAGAGGTACTGGGTCCAGCGGTAGTAGCTGGGGTGGCTGGAGTTGATCTCCCGGCTCCAGTCGTAGGCAGCGCCTACGAGCTTGAGCTGCCGCTTGTAGTTGGCGGCATACTCCGGCACCATCTCCTTGGGGTTTCGTCCGCGCTTGATCGCCTCATTCTCGGCCGGCTGGCCAAACGCGTCCCAGCCCATCGGATGGAGAACGTTGAAGCCCTGCATTACCTTCTGCCGGCAGGCGGCGTCGAGGGGCACATAGTTGCGGCAGTGGCCCACGCTCAGTCCTGCGCCGGAGGGATACGGGAAGAAGTCGAGACCATAGAACCTGGGGCGATCGCTCCGGTCGTCTACCTTGAAGAGGTCTGCTGCTTCCCAGCGGCGCTGCCACTTAGTCTCAATGGTCTGGAATTCGTATCGGTTCTCAATGCGGTCGTCACTCATGATCTGCTCGCGCCCTCTGGAGTCGATTTTCGCCCACTCTGGCGGGGCGCGCCTCTCACTCTTGATCCCTGACACGTGGGGCGATGCGTTTGCCAGCTCATCCGGCTCGACCGGATGTCGCTGCCACCGCTACTCGCTCATCAGCGCGGTAACCTTGCCCTCCAGGTCGAGACTGGGGTCGTACCCACCCACCACTTCGGCGATATTGCCTCGCTTGTCGATCAGGTAGAGCTGCGGAATTCCGCCGAAATCGTACTTGCTGCCGATGTCGGGAATCTCGCTGGCGAAGCATATGGGGTAGGTGATCCCCAGCTGCGTCTCTGTACGCGGAACCATGGCGCGCGAATCCTCCTGATCGACGGAGACGCCCAGCACCTGCAGGCCTTTACTCTTGTACTTGTGGTAGATCGTCACGATCTCGGGGATCGACGCCTTACAGGGGCCGCACCAG
>JBBRJW010000369.1:0-4348 GCA_038218705.1 Chthonomonadales bacterium
CTGCGCAGGCACGGGCCTCGGACTCTGGAAGCACGACTTCAACCTTAATCTTCTGAATCAAGTTTACGGTGTACTCAGCGCCGCGATAGTGAGTAGTAAACCCCTTCTGCTTGCCAGCGCCGCGGACCTCGGTGAAAGTCATGCCCTTCACCCCGATATCCATCAGCGCCTGCTTCACGTCCTGCACCTTTTGCGGCCGGATGAGGGCCTCCACAAGCATCAGCATCGCAATGTTCCTCTCTCACAATCGCCTCAAGGCGAATCGCTCTCATCAGTACGTACGGAGAACCGCCCCTTTGAGTCGTTGGGCCTCCACCTGGGCTCCCAGCGCCGCGGGAACGGTCACCGCGGACGGATCGCCATCGCTCACATAGCGCGCAGGCCGGCCGTGGTGCATCTTCGCGAGCCAGTCGGCGATGCCGAATGGTCCCTCGCACGCCTGGATGCGCGGAAGCCGCATCGCGTTGAATTTGGCCGAAGTCGGCGCGGGAGCGGGGTTCGCGCCCACCAGCAGAACGCCGCGGTTTCGGTAGGGGTGCCCCTGCCAGATCCCCGAGGCGAGAAGCGATGCGTCGCGGGGAGCGATGCCCATGGGGAGCGCGATGGTGTCAATCCTCACTCCCGGGTCGAGTGCATCCAGCAGCGCGGCACACTCCCCGAGTTCGCCCACCACCTGTGGTCCGGTCATCTGCTTCAGCGACTTGTGGGTGACCGTATGATTACCGATCTCGCAGCCCAGCGCCACCAGGTGCTTGATCTTTGCGGGCGCTTCCTTTAGAGCGCCGAATGCGCTCTTCGGAAGGATATAGAAGGTCGCCTTCACGGGGAAATCCGGATGCTCCCTGGCAAAGGCCTCCATAATGCCGAGGCTGCAGTCTGGATCGACCGACCCGTCCGGAAGAAGCCGGTACTGACTCTCACGCGCATCATCGAAGGTGAAGACGACCGGGCTCTTTCCGAGCGGCGTATTGATACGGTTGTCCAGAACGTCCCGAAGGCTGGCCGGGCGGTACCCCTCCGCGTAGAGCCGCTTGAGATCGGCCCGGAAGTGGGCCACCGAGCGGCACATGGACTTCTCCGCCCCGAGAACGTCGTGGTACTCAAGAATCGGTATGACTCCCGCCTCGTTAACATGCGCCGTCGCACACTCCGCCAGCGTGGAGGCAGCAGGCTGCTTCGGGGCGGAGGGTTTGGCGCCCGTCGTGGCCGTGGGTTCCACAGCAGCAGGTTGGCGGCAGCCAGCCATTGCGCCCAGGACAAGGAGGGCACCGATCGTCTGGACAGGAATTTTCATAATATTTCGGGTGATTACCTCGTTCGTACCGCGAGCCGTTGCGTGGTCCTCGGCTGCAGAGCCGGACCACGCTGAATCAAGGGACTCACCGATATCGTGGTGGCGCGCGGACGGCTGCACGTGATGATACCAGATTCCGAGCGGAGGAATGGGCGGTTCGCGCGGCGAACTGCCCTGTCAGCGACAATACGGGACCGGTAAAGGAGTGCTTTTCTCATGAGCAGCGATAAGGTTCGATTTGGCGTCGTCGGAACTGGCGGGATGGGCTCTGGCCACTGTCAGATGATCCCCCAGATTCCCGAGACTGAGCTCACCGCCGTGTGCGACGTGAATCCCGCCGTGCGCGCTTCCGTCTCGAGCCAGTACGGCGTGCCGGGCTTCCCCACGCACACCGAGCTTCTCGACAGCGGACTGGTGGACGCGGTCGTAATCGCGACCCCCCACTACTTCCACCCGCCCATCGGCATCGAAGCTCTCGGCAAGGGGATCCACATTCTCTCGGAGAAGCCGCTTGCGGTGACAGGCGAGGCCGCAGACGCGATCATCGCCGCTGCGAAGCGGAGCGACCGCAAGTTCGGCATCATGTATCAGATGCGCTCAGAGCCGCAGAACCGGGCCGCCCGGGCCATTATGGAGTCCGGCGAGCTGGGCGAAATCTACCGGACAAGCCTGGTGATGGGCTGGTACCGAAGCCAGGCCTACTACAACTCCGGTGGCTGGCGGGCCACATGGGCCGGTGAGGGAGGCGGTGTGCTGATCAATCAAGCGCCCCACTACCTCGATCTCTTCACGCTGCTGGCAGGGCTGCCCAGCACGATCCAGGGCACGACGCGCACCACGCTTCACGACATCGAAGTGGAGGATGAGGCGTTCGCCATGCTCGAGTACCAGAATGGCGCGCATGGCTACCTCTACGCGAGCACAACGGAGATGCCCAACCATAACATGCTGGAGATCTGTGGGGATCGCGGCAAGATCGTACTCCACGGCTCCACACTGAAGCACCAGCGCATCGACGGCTCCATCCGTGAATTCACGAAGAGCAACACCGAAATGTGGGCGTCTCCGAAGTCCACCGAGGTTCCCGTTCAGCTGCCGGCCGACGGCGCATTTACCGGTCATGCAGCCATCACGCAGAACTTCGCGCGCTGCATTCTCTACGGGGAGCCAATGCTCTCGCCGGGCGAGGCGGGCGTGAACGCCGTCGAGATGATCAACGGCATCATTCTGGCTGGCAAAACCGGTGGGAAGATATCGGTTCCCGTGGACCGCGCGCGCTACTCGGACATGCTCGACAAGCTGAGGGCGACCTCGCGCGAGAAGACCGCTGTCTCAGAACAGCGCGTTACGGACCCGAACATTCACTAACACCCTGGAGCGTGTATGGCTAAGGTCGGCGGCGTACTGCCGTCCCAATGGATACGGCAGGCCGTCGCCGACGGCCACATTTCGGCCTGCGCGCCACTCGCGCCAGGGCAGGTGCAGCCCAATAGTCTCGATCTCCGAATCGGCGAGGTCGGGTGGCGCGTGCAGTGTAGCTTTCTTCCGGGCGAGGAGGGAATCCACCAGAAGCTCTCTCGCTTCATGTGGTACGACTTCCCCGTCCCGGAAGAGGGCGTTGTGCTGGAGCGGAATCAGATCTACTTTTTTCCCCTCTGCGAACGACTCGCACTCCCGCCCGCCGTGTCCGGCAGGGCCAATCCGAAGTCGACCACCGGCCGACTCGATGTCTTCACGCGCCTTGTCACCGAATATGGCTCGTCGTTCGATATCGTGCCGGATGGCTACCAGGGTCCGCTCTTCCTGGAGGTCGCGCCTCGCTCGTTCGCCATCCGCGTTCGGCCGGGCGATGCTCTGGCGCAGATTCGCTTCCAGCAGGGCGACCCTCACCTTACGCCAGCCGAAGTGACCCATCTGCTCGATACCGAGGACCTGCTTCTCGGGCCCAATCTCGAAACGCTTCGAGCGCGCGACGTGCAAAGCGCGCAGGGCCTTGTCCTCTCCATCAGCCTGCCGAGGCGCGACCAGAGGACCGTGGGATATGTGGCCCGGCGCAACACGCCGCCGATCGATCTCCGGGCCATAGGTGGCGCTCGCAAGCGCCACTATTGGGACTGGATCCATGGCGACAGTAAGCCGATCATCCTCGAGCCCGACGAGTTTTACATCTTCGCCTCCCGGGAGCTTGTACGCCTTCCGCCCAACATCTGCGCCGAGATGGTGGCGTTCGATGCGAGCAGCGGCGAGGTGCGCACTCACTACGCCGGGTTCTTCGACTCCGGATTCGGCTACTCGCCGCACCTCACTGCCGGGCAGAGCGCAGCGGCAGTGGTGCTGGAGGTGCGGAGCCGCGATGTGCCATTCCTGATAGAAGATGGCCAGTCGCTCTTTCGGGTGATGCTGCTGCGCTGCACAGAGCAGCCAGACATAATTTATGGGCAGGGCCTCGGCTCGAACTATCAGTCCCAGCGCCTCCGGCTTAGCAAACAGTTCAGCCATACCGCAGAGCCCGACGAGGACGACCGGGTGGACGAGCGCCAGCCGCGCCTCGATTTCGCCCATAGCGAGTAACTGCCTGCCCGCTTCTGCACTGCGATTAGATTTGCGTTCCGCCGCCTGCTCTGGTATACTGAGGTGGTGATCGACGCGGCGTTGAGAGCCGGACTAAGGCGCAGCCGCAGGCTGCCGAACCAGGTCAGAGCTTAACGGCAGCATCCTTAAGACAGACCGGTGGAGTGCGTTCCCATGTCCGGCTCTGAGCGCCGCGCGATCCACTTCAGCTCCCGGCGCGTTCCAGTTGACGAACACTCCCGGGCGGACCAGCGCACGATCGCCTGCGCCCCACCCGTACCCATCGACCGGCCCCTTCTTCTCGCGCTCCTATGGCATACGTCGCTCTCTACCGCAAATACCGCTCGCAGTCCTTTGGCGAGCTCATGGGGCAGGAGGCGGTCACCACCACCCTCCAGAATGCCATCCGCACCGGCCGGATCTCCCATGCCTACCTCTTCCACGGCGCGCGCGGCTGCGGCAAGACCTCCACCGCACGCCTCC
>JBBRJW010000370.1:0-4343 GCA_038218705.1 Chthonomonadales bacterium
GCGGATGCGAGTTCTGCGGGCGTGAGCTCCAGACCTGGCAAGGCATCCTGCCCGCGCTGAGACCAGACGCGCTTCAGCATCCGTCCGACGCCTCCCTACGCCGCATCGTTGCGATGTTCGACATGCGACCTCAACCGGAGAGCCTCCGCCAGCGTCTCCTGGCCGTACTCCTGCTCGATACGCGCACGGCTCCCTCCCTCGCCGGAGCGAGAGCTGCCAGCACCGCCACCTTCCGGCTGATGTATCGCGCTGAAGACGCCAACGTGACCGTTCTCTGTGAACGCGTGCAGCGCCAGTGGCGAGTCTCCGGGCAGGTGCTTCCACCCGCTGACGGCGACTTCGTCTGGCGCGTGCTCACTCAGCACTCACGCGGCGCGTCTGAGACCCCAACCGACTCGCTCGGAGAGTTCCGACTCGACGATATTCCCCATGGGGACCTCGTAATCACCCTCCTCGGCGCGGTCCGCGAGATCAAGCTTCCCAGCATAACTCTGTAGCAGGCCCCCTATGAATATGCCCCCCTCAAACCTCAAGCTTCTGGATCGATCGGCCCTGGCGATGGAGATCGAGCTGCTCAGCGCTTCGCACGACGCCGAGGCCCTCAGGGCGTGGTGCGAGGCCGCCAGGGTCCAGGCATCCGACGATCCTGCCCTCGCCGCCTGGCTGGCGAACGAGCTGGTTCGCATCTGCGCTGGCCTCGGTGAGCTGGAGGCGCGGGCCCTGCGGGCCAGGGGCATTGCGCTCCGTGCGATGGGAGAATGGCAGCTGGCTCTCGATTCGCTTCAGTGCGCGGAGAGGGCCGCGGCCGATGCCGGCGACCCGCTTCTCGCCGCGCAGACATTGATCGCCGCTACGGACACGCTGGCTCAGCTCGGCCGACGCCAGGATGCGCTCGACCTTGCAGCGTCGCTCGAGGCCAGATTTCGGGAGCTCGGATCGGTTTCAGATACGGCGCGTGTGATCTGGAACGCGGGAAATATCCATTTCCGATCCGAAGGATACGCCGACGCGGGAGCACTCTGGCAGCGCGCGCTGGAGATGTTTGAAGCCACGCCCGACACGCTCTCAACCGCTCTCCTGCGGATGAACCTCGCCAATGTTCTTACCCATCTCAACCGGCGGCCAGAGGCGCTCGAAGCCTATCGGGCAGCCCGCGGTCCGCTCGAAGCTGCCGGGCGGGAGCTCCACGTGGCCAACCTCGATGGCAACCTCGGCTTCCTGCTCTTTATGGGCGGGCGCTACACAGAGGCGCTCACCGCCTACCGCCAGGCACGGAAGCGCTTCGAAAAGCTGGGACTCGCCCAGGATCTCGCGCAGTGCGACCGCGAGACCGCCGATGTCTACCTCGAGCTGAACCTGGTGCCAGAGGCCCTGGAGGTGTTCGAGCGCGTCATCCCGTTCTTCTCGAAGGCCGGCGCGCGGGGAGAAGAAGCGCGCGCGGAGCTCGGTCTCGCATCCGCGCACGCCGCGGCTCTTGCTGAGGCCGCGGCCGACGCGGCGCTGGATCGGGCCGAGCGGCTCTTTGGGGCCGACCACAACCGCGTGGGCATTCTCCGTGCGCAGCTCCAGCGTGCCGAACGGCAGCGGAATGCGCTGCGCTCGCTCCCGCAGGGCGTGGCCGCCCCAGAGCGTGAGCAGCTCGTACGAACCGCTCGGGCGATCATGCGCGGCTTTCTCCGGCAGTCGGTTCGGTTTGGCGCGCTCCAGGCTCGCCTCCTCGCAGCGAACCTCGAGATGGATGGAGGGGGCTCGCCAATCTCGCGCCTGCTCGCGATGGCTCGGGAGGCCCGCGAACACTCGCTGATCACGCTTCTGTGGCGCATAGAAGCGAGCCTGGGGCAAGCGTGGAGGGATAGAGGCGCGCGAGCGGCCTCCCTGCGGCACTACCGCCTCGCAGTGGAAGCGGTGGAACGGCTTCGCATGCTGCTCCAGGGCGATGACTTCCGCGCGGCCTTTGTGCGGGACAAGACCGAGCTCTACGAGGAGCTCGTCGCGCTGCTCCTCGACTCCGGTACCGAAGCCGACGCATGTGAAGCGTTCCAGCTGACCGAGCGCGCAAAATCTCGGACGCTGCTTGAGCGCCTCGCCGGAGCGCGCATTGCGGCGGCAGAGCCGAGCCCGGAGCGCATCCGCCTGCTCGATCGGCTTGAGCAGATCCGGGCCGCTCTCCGGTGGGACTATTCACGCCTCTGCCATACCGGTCTGCCACCCGAGAGGTTTCCAGCGGCTGGCTCGGCATCCGCGCCTATCGCCGAGATGGAGCGAGACTATATGGCCATTCATCGGGACCTTCAGTGGGTGGGGAGCGCGCCAGAGACCAGCCCGATGCAGGGCATCAGCATCGAAAGGCTGCGCAATGCTCTCGGCCCGGACGAGCAGCTCATTGAGTACTACGCCATCCAGGACGAGCTCATGGCCTTTGTCGTTACGGTGGATTCGATCCACGTTGTCCGCTGCATCGGATCTCTCGCGGAGGCGCAGATCCACCTGCACAGGCTCCGGTTTCAGTGGCAGACTTACGGCTATGGCGATACGGCAGCACGGCACGGGGAGCAGCTGCTGGCCAGTCTGCAGCATGCGTTAGGCGAGCTCTACTCCATCCTCATTGAGCCGATCGAGAGGCTCCTGACCAGGGATGCAATCACCATCGTCCCCCACGGTCCTCTTCATGGGCTCCCATTTCAGGCGCTCTTCGACGGCGAGCAGTACGTAATTGACCGCTGGGAGGTCGCATACGCGCCCAGTAGCGGCGTCCTCGTTTCGTGTCATGAGCTGCCCGAGCCCATCGGAGCGCCATCCCTCTTTATCGGAGTTGGGAGCGAGGGCATTGAACACGTGGCGGAGGAGATCGATGCCCTGGCGCGCATTATGCCAGATGCCCTCATACTACGCGATGAAGAAGCCACGCTCAGCGCCGTGCCGCAGCGAGGCATCTTCAGCTATCTACACTTCGCTACCCACGCGGTCTTCCGAAATGACAACCCGCTCTTCTCTGGCCTTCAGCTTGCGGATGGCTGGCTCATTGCCAACGACCTATCTGAACGCTCGCTCATCTGCTCCCTTGCCACCCTCTCGGCATGTAGAACCGGCCTCGGCGCAGACGCTCCCGGCGATGAGCTTTTCGGGCTTGCCCGGGGCTTCCTCGCCGCAGGCGCGCGCGCTGTGGCCGTCAGCTTCTGGGCTGCAAACGACGAAGCTACGGCTCTCCTCATGCCCCGGTTCTACTCTGAGCTCATGAAGGGCGAGTCGCGAGCAGCGGCCCTGCGTACGGCACAGCTCGAGTGCCGCCTCAAATTTCCTGATCCTTACTACTGGGCAGCTTTCGCTCTTGTCGGCGCACGTTAGCTCCCAGTTGGTAGGGCGACTGCCAGCCATGCTGGGCGGCGGTCGCATCTACAACAACGCGGCGCGCTTGCGCCGCGGTGATCGCGTTCCGACTTGCCGTTTCCGGGGTGGAGCGCATTGGGAACCAGGGAGAACGAACTTGTTAAAGAAAATATCCGCCGCACTATTGCTCCTCATGGCTGTCTGCGCCATGGGCGGCCGCGCCAGCGCCGTAGCATCCGGCGCCGACATCGTTGTACAGTTGAAGCCTGGCGCAAGCGTTGACGCCTTTAATGCCAGGCACCATACCAGACTCGCCGCGCGATCGCTCTATGGGCGGCGTCTTCGCTTTACGTCTACTCGGGACACCGCAACGCTCATAAAGGCCGTCGCGGCCGACAGCGGCACCGGTCCCCAGCTCTACCACAGTCAGGCAGCCGCGCAGGCGATCGGTTATGGAGCGCTTTCTCAGCAGTACACCGGAGCCGGCATCACGGTGGCGGTTCTCGACACGGGGGTCTCCACTCGGCCAACAGTCCTCTCCGGCCACGTTAGCGCCGGGTGGAATTTCGTCGGCGGCAACTCCAACACGGACGACTCACCGGGCAGCATCGACTCGAACCACAATGCAATCCCCGATGAGGCGGTCGGGCACGGAACCATGATCGCTGGCATCGTGGCACGATATGCGCCACAAGCGACTATCCTGCCGATCAAGGTCCTCGACTCCGACGGACAGGGAACGCTCTTCAACGTGGCCGAGGGGATCAGCTATGCCGCCGCACACGGGGCGAAAGTGATAAACCTGTCGGTCGGCTCGGCCTCAGACAGCGTTGACCTCGACAACGCCGTAGCAGCCGCGTACTCGGCCGGCATTCTCATCGTAACCACGGCAGGAAATTCCGCCAACGCGTCCGTACAGTATCCGGCCTACAACCCGACGACCATCACCGTCGCATCGCTCAGCGCCGATAACACGAAGGCCTGGTTCTCGAACTGGGGCTCAGCCGTAGACGTTG
>JBBRJW010000371.1:0-4342 GCA_038218705.1 Chthonomonadales bacterium
ATGCGCATGAAGCGTGCAGGGATGCGATGGGGCCGGGAGGGAGCAGAGAGCATGCTGCATCTTCTTGCCCGAAAGGCCTCCTACGCGCCGCCCATAGATCGCATGGTCGCATAGCCCTGCCACAAAAGTGAGTCACACCCCCTGACGCCATTTCTCGCGGCGGGTGTTTCGGCCTGGCGTGGTTCCGTGCCCGGGACCCGAAGCACTATTGCCGTGAAAACTGTCCGGACGGCAGAGGCTGTCGCGCATCCGGAAGGAAGCCCGGGCCGGGGCGTGTATACCGGCTCTCATCAAGTGTACCGGAGCGTTCGCCCTGTCGGCACAGCAGGTATAATCGGACACGGCATCGTGAGCACAATGCAGGAAGAGGGAGGCATTCAATGAACGCCGCCACTGGAGAACCCACCAGGAGCGCGCCGGTGCGACTCGGTGTAATCGGAGCCGGCTGGTTTGTTTCGCGCCGACACCTTCCGGACGTGCAGAACTGCGACGAGCTCGCTCTCTCGGCGATCTGCCGACGTGATCCCGAGCAACGCGCGCGGGTTGCCGAGCATTTCGGTGTGGACCCCAGCCACGCCTACGGCGAATGGCGCGAGATGCTCGAGTGCGAGGCACTCGACGCGGTCCTGATCGCGACCCCCAACGCCCTTCACTTTGAGCATGCGAAAGCGGCTCTCGAGCGCGGCCTCCATGTGTTGCTCGAGAAGCCCATGACCACCCGGAGCGACCAGGCGCATGAGCTTGTCGAGCTCGCCGCAAGCAAGGGGCTCAAGCTGGGAGTCGCCCTGAATCCGCCCTTCTGGGCGCACTGCCACCGCATCCACCGGGCACTTGTCGAGGCGCAGATCGGGACCCTTGAGACTGTGTCGCTATTCTGGTCCGGATCTGCCGACTACCTGTTTGGAAAGGGCTCCCGCCCCGAGAATATGCCCGGGCTCGTGGAGCCAACTGCCTATCGGGCCGATCCGGTGCTCAATGGCGGTGGCTATTTCGCGGATGGCGGACCGCACCTCGTCTCAGAAATGATCTGGACCACCGGGCTCCGAGTCCGCCGCGTCACTGCCCTGATGGACGAGCTGCCATGCGACATGCGCGCCACCCTCAACGTAGAGTTTGAGAATGGCGCGGTTGGCTCGCTGATTGCAATCGGAGACAGCCGATTCCCGAATCGACGCGTCCGGCACACGTTCGGCTGTTCCAACGGAACCATCACGGTAACAGGCTTTGATTTTGACACCTGCATTCACATCGCCGGCCAGGAGCAGCACCACTTCAAGGAAGCGGATCTCATGCCCATCGCTACGCCGGTCGGGAACTTCGCCGCAGCAATCGCTGGCAGGGCGAAGCTCTTCTCGCCGGGCGAGCATGGGGCTCACGTCGTTGAGGTTGTCGAGGCAGCATACCTATCTGCCGAAACGGGCAGGGCCGTCACCCTGGGCGAGTAGCAAGCAGGCAAAACGGTCCAGAGCTAATATGGAAATACTTGTTATGGGGAGCGGAACCTCGCACGGTGTACCGATGATCGGCTGCCGATGTGAGGTCTGCCTCTCCTCAAATCCGCGAAACAGAAGAATGCGGCCGTCTATTCTCGTGCGTCACCAGGGTCGAGCCATCCTCGTAGACACCACGCCCGAGCTCCGCATGCAGTGTCTGGCGCACGACGTGCGCCAGGTCGACGCCGTAATGTTTACGCACTCGCACGCCGACCACATCATGGGCATGGACGACCTGCGGCGATTCAGCGACCTGAGCGGGAATGATGTGCCGGTCTACGCCGATCACGAGGTGTGCGACTCCATCCATCGCATATTCCCCTATATCTTCCGGGAGACCCAGGTGGGAGGCGGAAAGCCGCGCATCGATCTGCACCTCGTCGAGCCGGAATTCTCCCTTTTCGGCCTGGACATACGGGCATTCTACGTACTCCACGGCCGTCTGCCCGTCGTGGCCTATCGGTTCGATCAGCCGAAAACTTCCACTTCCCCTGCTCGAAGCATCGCCTATGTTACCGATGTAAGCCACATTCCGGCGGAATCGATGGAGCAACTCCACAACCTCGATATCCTCATCCTCGACGCCGTTCGGTTTGAGCCGCACGTTACGCACTTCGGCGTCCATCAGGCGGTCGAGATAATCGAGCGCTTGAAGCCCCGTGCCGCATATCTGACCCACCTCTCTCACCGCCTCGACCACGATCGGGTAAACGCAGTTCTCCCGCCTCCTATCCAGCTCGCGTATGATGGATTGTCCCTCTCGCTGTAAGGTCCGCAGCAAACGGAACCGATAATCCTGTCGGTATTATCGGTGAGGATCTCGCGTTCCGCCTGCGCGCACCCGGATGGACCCTCCCGATAGCCCCATCACCAACGTCGAAAACGGGCGATCAATCGTCCGCCGATGCGCAGGGATGGTCAAGGATTTGCGAGGGACAATCGGCAATGATGACATGGCTTTCCAATCTCTCCACGGCAAAGAAGCTGACGCTCGGTTTCGGCGCCTGTCTTCTCTTCACGCTGATCTCCGGCGCGATATCCCTTCAGCGATTTTCGTCAGTGGAGGCCACCGCGGCGACCATCAAGACCCAGGTGCTTCCTCAGGTTGTTGACGTAGCCGAGTTCGGTATGGAGGCGCGTGCGCTTCGCACACGAGAGACGAGGCTTCTGACGGCCGAGGCAAAGGAACGGGTAAAGACCGAAGCAGATATGGTTGCCGGCATCGGCAAGGTGGAGGCCGGGCTCGAGGCTTACGGCAAGCGCTCGACGGACCCGGCTGACAAGAAGCTGTTCGACGAATTCCACACGCACTGGACCAATTATATTCAGATGCATGGCCAGCTGCTCGCTCTCTGCCGACAGGGCGACGATACCAGAGCAGCGAAGCTCTATAACGGCGCAATGAAATCCGAGTTCAAAGATGGAGTGAGTGGCGGCTGCGATGCGCTGCTTGCATGGAACAAGTCCACCGGTGAGAAGGGGCTTCAGGCGGACCTGAAGGAAATCCGAGAAGCACGCGGACTGCTCACAGTGGTGCTGGTTCTGGCGGTTGCTGCCGGCGCCGCAGCAGCGATAGCAATTGGGAAGCAGTTGGCAGGCGGGCTGAGCACGATCGCTGCGGTCGCAGAAGGCATGGGGGCAGGGCAGGCCGACGCGGTCATGAGTATCCATGGCCGCGACGAGATCGGCCGGATCGCCGCCGCGTTTGATCAGTTGATCTCCTACCGGATAGGACTCGCGGAGGCAGTCAAAGCGGTCGCGGCGGGCGATCTGACCGTCCGCTGCGAGCCGCGCTCGGAGCGGGATGTACTCGCCCACGGCCTGAACGAGATGATCGGGAGCTTCCGCGCCCTCGTTGGCTCAATAAGCCAGCAGAGCCATGATGTCGCCGCAATGAGCGAGCAGCTCGCCAGCACCGTAACAACGGCAGGAGAAGCTGCCGACGAGATAGCGGGCGCCATTTCAGAAGTAGCTCAGTCCGCCGACCAGACAGCCCGCACCAGCCAGGAGATGGCCCGCGGCAGCGAGCAGCAGGCGCGGTCGGCGACGGAGGCGACGAGTGCGATGGAGCGCCTCCAGGGAGCAGTGCAGTCGGTAGAGGCTGTTAGTCGCGAACAGAATGGTGTTGTAGCGGTGGCCGGAGAGGGCGCCAGGCAGGCGACCGGTGCCGTGGACGATGTTACGCGCTCCGCAAAACAGATGAGCGCGACCGCCGCTCAGGCCGCCCTCGTGGCGCGCGAAGGTGGAAACTCAGTCGAGCAGACGATCGCAAGCATGGGGCGCATTCAGCAGCAGGTGGGCGCATCTGCGGAGAAGGTACGCGAGCTGGGCCAGAAGGGGCAGCAGATAGGCGCCATCGTCGAAACAATCGACCAGATAGCCGAACAGACGAATCTGCTGGCGCTCAATGCAGCCATTGAGGCGGCGCGGGCGGGCGAGCATGGCCGCGGCTTCGCAGTGGTCGCCGACGAGGTGCGCAAGCTGGCCGAGCGGTCCGCCGGAGCCACCCGTGAGATCGCCGCGCTGATTGGAAGCGTCCGCGCCGGTGTTGAGGAAGCGGTGCACGCCATGGATTCCAGCAGCCAGGAGGTATCCAAGGGTGTTGGGCGGGGCGAGGAGGCGGGGAGCGCCCTCCTGCAGATACTCACGGCGACCGATTCGGTGGCGAGCGACGTGGATCAGGTTCTGCGAGCTTCCGACGCCATGGCGGCATCGGTGAAATCGGTTCTCTCGTCGGTCGATTCGATTGGCAGGCTCGCCCGGCAGACGGATCTCTCCATCGCGGAGATGGCAGCAGGCACTGAGCAGGTCAACACCGCGATATCACTCTCAGCCGCGGTAAGCGAGGA
>JBBRJW010000372.1:0-4341 GCA_038218705.1 Chthonomonadales bacterium
CTCGTCGAAGCGGCAGAAAGGCTCGTGCGGACAGGAGCACGGAACGGGGCGCTGCGCCTGCTGAGCAGCGAGCAGTTCAATCCCGCCGAGCTCGACGCCGAAGCTCCGAGGGAGGTCCAGGTACTGCTGGCGAACCTTGCTCGCGCCGGTGCGACGGGCATCAGGCTGCCGCTCTGCCCATCGTGCCGCACCAGGAAAGTCGTCAAGGTCCGCAACGAGCAGGGGCAGCGCGAGTGCTCCCGCTGTGCGCAGCGCCGCTCCTACGGGGAGTGTCCCCGATGCCTGCGGATGAAGAAGCTCACCGCGACCAACGCCGACGGGCAACGTTTCTGCAAGCGCTGCGGCCCGGACGGCATCCCGACGTTCACCTGCGACGACTGCGGGAAGACCGTCACCACCGCCGGGCGCGTGGACGGGAGAACGGTTTGCCTGAACTGCCTTCCCCCACGGCTACGCCGCTGCGTCTCGTGTGGAGAGCAGAAGAAGATCGCCGCCCACATTCTGCACGGCCCGCACTGCTTCGCCTGCCACAACCGCGTCCTTCGCAACACTGCACCCTGCCCTGGATGCGGCGCAACGCGCATCCTCGCGTTCCTCGGCGACGATGGCCGCCCGAGTTGCGCGGGCTGCGCCGGTCTGCCCGCCCGCTACGCCTGTCGCCGGTGCGGCAGCGAAGAACACAACTACGGTCGCCTCTGCGGGAAGTGCGTTCTCAGTGACCGCTGCAATGACATCCTCGCCGGCCCGGACAGGCTGTTCACGCCTCAGATGCAAGCGCTGCATGACTACCTGCTTGCCCAACCTCGCCCGGCCCAGATCATCAAGTGGCTGCGCATGGGGCCAAGCACGGCCTTACTGCGCGACATCGCCTCCGGGCGAACGCCAGTCGAGTCCGTGCTCGACACGCCACGGCCGGGCAAACCAATGATCTACCTGCGCACGCTCCTCATCGATGCCGGCGCTCTGCCCCGCGACACAGCGACCATCCGGCGACTGATGGCTTGGGCCGCACAGGCCATCAGCGAGGCACCAAGCGAGCATCACCAGATTCTGCGCACCTACACCCGGTGGGTGCTCCTGCGCCGCGCCAGCCGAGACAGCTCCGGCGACATCACCGTCGGATCCGCCGGGCACGTCAAAGCATCGATACGCGGCCTGGTCACCTTCCTCACCTGGGTCGAAGAGCAACAGACACCGCTGCGCATTCTCACCCAAGCGCACGTCGAGGAGTTCATCAACGTTCGGACCGCGCGACGATGGCTCCCACAATTCCTCACCTGGGCCGCCGAACGGGATATCACGCCCGATCTGAATATCTCGACGCTGCCACGTCGGGAGCCCACGATCAGCGCATCCGAAGAGCATCTCGAGCACGTCATCCGCACTCTCACTACAGATCGCAGCATCTCGCTCGACGCACGCCTTGCATCACTGCTGATCGCGGTCTACGGCCTCCCCGCGACGAAGACACTCACGCTTCGCCGCGCCCAGCTCCGCGACGAAGGTGATTCACTTGACCTTCTCGTCGGATACCGCCCGCTCAGGTTGCCCAGGCCGATCGCCACACTCGCCCGAGAACAACTCAACCTCCGGCCCGACGCCGACTCGGATGCCTGGCTCTTCCCCGGTCTCCGTCCAGGACAACCGCTCGACCCGCAGTACCTCACGCTCCGCCTGCGCGCCCTCGACACCAGCTTGTCCGCACTACAGAACACCGCCCGGTTCCGGCTTGCAGGAGTCGTCCCCGCCAAGGTCCTCGCGGACATGCTCGCCTTCAGCGTCGCCACCTTCGAGAACTACGCACGACTCGCAGGCAGCACCCGCGGCGACTACCCCGCACTCCGGGCGGCACAATCCACTCCGCGAAAAGCATGAACTGAAGCATCCCGGCCGCTCGTTCAAACGGATCGGGTTTAGACACTTTGCATACAGCTACCTTTTTGTGCAAAAGTAGCTTCATGAAAGAAGATTCCAAGCTTTCGGCGCTGCGGCGGGGCATGCTCGAACCCTTCGTGCTGGCGGCGGTCGAGCACCGCCGCCGTTACGCGGCCGAGATAGCCGAGGCGCTCGGAGCCGCTGGTTTCCCCGTTCTCGAAGGCACGCTCTACCCGCTACTGAACCGGCTTCGCAGAGATGGACTTGTTGAACACGAGTGGCAGGAGTCGCCGTCTGGCCCACCGAGGAAGTACCTCTCGCTCACGCCAGCGGGCAAAGCGCAGCTCGCGGAGTTCCGGGACTACTGGGAGATTCTCACCGACACACTCACGACGATAGGAAAATGACATGACCCACATCCAGCACATGCGCCTGAGCGGTCACAGCGAGACATTCGCGCTCACCCCAGACGCCCACCGAAAGATCCTGGACTACCTCGCGGCTTCCCGTGAACGTTTGGGCGGCAACCCGGATGCAGACGAGACAATCCGCGACCTCGAGGCCGCACTCGGAGAGCACCTGAGCACCATCGCTGCCAAGACCGGTGAGGTGCTCGGCGAGGGCCAGGTCGCCACTGCCCTCGATACCCTCGGCGACGTCGAGCCGGAGGCAACCGCGCCACACGAGATCGATGCCGCACAGCGGGGCCCCTTCTGGTGCCGCATCACCGAGGGCAAGTGGTTCGGGGGTATCTGTGTAGGCATCGCTGCACGTGGCGACTTTCGCCTGGACTGGGTGCGTACCATCGCGATCTTCCTGATGCTGCTCTCCGGCGGTCTCATCGGGATCGTCTACCTCGCCCTGCTCCTGTTCCTTCCCCGGGTCGCAACCGTTGAAGAGTACCGGCGGCTCGCGAACTCACCTGCCGCGGTTCGCAGCGCAGGTGCGCGAGACAAATAGTTCCTCCCCGGATAGTGCACTTGCACCAGCATTCAGCTCTCCCCAGTGCTCAGCCATCCGATTGACGAACTGATCGCGCGGCATCCCAACCAGGTGATTCTCACGTCCAAGTTGTCTGTATTGATCGCCAGCCGCCTCGGCGATAGCCGGCGACGGGTAGTAGCCATACGCGACCGTTGGGGCAACGGGATCCCCAGGCCGAAAGTTAACCACGTCTGGGCCAGCCTTCGTCATCTTGCCTAGCGGCCCCACCCGTTCCTGCCCCGCCCACTCGTAGACGTCCTGAAACACGTGCCGGTGGATCGCCTTCATGTGGTCGTAGTCGAATGTTGGCGGGATCGGCCTATCGGCCAGCTCATCGAGTCGGGTTGATGCGGCGAACTCTTCTTTTGCGCTGAGCTTCGCGGCGTCAACCTCGTTGAACTTGTTTCTTAAGACAGTCGTGCCCGGGATGAAATAATCATCCCAGGCACGAAACTTCCAGGCCACCCCTAACGGGCGTCGATGTGAGCGATACCCGCGGCGATAGCGGCTTCCGTAGTCATCTCACCCCGGATCGCGCGCCGCCGCAGTTCGCGCAACTCCGGGTCGGTCACCTCGTGACCGGCAGCCCCTAGAGCGGCATCGGCAAAGCCCATTCGACGCTCGACTTCGGCCGCGTCAACTGCAGGTGCGGTACGTGCATGCAAGATCGTCATAGTGGCTCCAAACTGGTTGAATTAAGTTTACCAGAACTGCCCAAAAACCTCTACGCCCATGTTTCGGTAGATTTGATTTCGGCGGTGACTTTTGGCGCTCTCTGGCGGCGTTCTGTGATCGTTCTTTGGCGCATCGAGCTATTGGCCATGCCGCTCCAGAACAATTGTCAGTGTCCTACATCCCATAGGTTTCGAGGCACTGTGGATACGAGACAGTGGAAGGTCCTCGGTCGACCTTGGCGAAGCCGATGCCGCCCGCAAGCCGAACGTCTACCGGGTCTTGAATAGTTCGATCTCGGGTGCGGGATCACTTCTGAGGCGCGCATGGGTTTCGACGTCGTATCGCTGGTGTTCGTACCTGAGCTTCTGGCGTTCAATTCCCTCCGGTGCGAATCCCGCTTTCAGGGCGACGATGCAGGACCCCGGATTGTTGAGCCTGTGCCCGAGCTCGAGTCGAAACAAGTCACGCTGGTCAAATGCCCAACTGGCAGCCGAGGCAAGTGAGCGTGAGGCGAGGCCTTGCCCTCGGGCCTCGGCCGACACCCAGTAGTAGACCCACCCGGTGTCGTGGCGATGCTCCATGTTTCCGATGCCTACGTTGCCGACTGCCGCGCCATCGACGCTGATTGCGAAGTTGCGCACGGACGGGGCGAGCTTGAGTGAGATGAATTCCTGGCAGCGGTCGAGCGTTGACAAGTTGGCGTCGTCGACCTGTGTTGCGAGGTCATCGCTGGAACCGAACGTGCGAAGAGTGAATATTGGCTTCTGAGGGAGCCAGGGGTGGGGCGGTTGAGGGCCACTTCACCAC
>JBBRJW010000373.1:0-4333 GCA_038218705.1 Chthonomonadales bacterium
GGTATGGCTGCTACGCGGGCGCCGCCTACAGCGGACTTACCCCCTCGTTCCTGCAGTCCGCATATTTCCGGCCGCACAGCCGTGCAGAGGAGTTCGACGGACTCCACTTTGTTGGAGCGTCCACGCATCCGGGCGGCGGAGTCCCGATCGTGCTGACCTCCGGTAGGCTTGCGGCAGAGGAGATCTGCCGCTCGGCAGCCAGGATCGCGAGGTGAAACAGCTGACGGCGTTTGATCCGAGCGGCCAGAGAGTCCTGGGGCTCTTTGCTGTTGACGGCGAGCGGGAGAGTATTGCGGCCGTGGCGCGTGCTCGAGCCTCGGCAGCCACATGGAGAGCGCGCGGGCTCCATGAGCGGCTCATCGCGCTTCGCCGATTCCGGGAGCTCCTGGCGGCACACTCCGACGAGCTCGCTGCGCTCGTGACCGCGGAGATCGGAAAGCCGCTACAGGAGGCTTATGGGGCCGACATACTCCCCTCCCTGGCGGCGCTCGAGTGGCTGGCGAGGAACAGTCAGCGGGCACTGCGCCCCCGGCGCGTCGGCGGCGCGACTCTCTCTCCGCTCCCTTACGAAGTGGTGGGCGTGATCGGCACCTGGAACTACCCTATCTACCTCAACATCGGGCCGATCGCCTGGGCGCTTGCCGCCGGAGCGGCCGTCGTCTGGAAGCCCTCCGAGTTGGGGACAGCCTGTGGCGCGCGGCTTGCCGGGCTGCTGTGTGATGCAGGGCTGCCGGTGGAGCTACTTCGCGGGGGTGCTGAGACGGGGCGGGCCCTCTGCGAGGCAGGATGCGATAAGATCGCCTTTACGGGCGGCGTCGTCACTGGCCGCGCCATCCTTGCCGCGTTGGCTCCCCATGGCACACCGAGCGTGATGGAGCTCTCTGGCAACGATGCCGCCATTGTCTGCGCGGACGCGGATATCCGCCTGGCCGCTCGCTCACTTGTTTGGGGGCGCTGCTCCAACGCTGGTCAGAGCTGCATCGCCCCTCAGCGTATCTACGTGGTGACCGAACAGTACGACAGATTTCTCACAGAGTGCGCCGGAATCGTAAAGGCGCTCCGTCCGTGCACCGATTTCGGCCCGATGCGCTCCCAGGCGCTGGTCTGCGCGGCGCGTGGCCGCATCGAGGCGGCGGTGGAAGCCGGCGCGACGGTAAGGGCGCGCGCAGAGGCCCTGGCCCCGCATGGCCCGTTCCTCCTGCCGACCCTTCTCGCCGACTGCACGGACGCCATGGCCGCGGTGCGCGACGACTTTTTTGGCCCGGTACTGCCGGTCTGCCGGGTGCGCGACGAGGCCGAAGCAATCCGCTTCGCCAACTCCAGTGAAATGGCGCTGGGGGCGAGCGTATGGACCCGAGATGTGCGGCGTGGACTCGAAATCGCAAACGCGCTGCGCGTGGGTATTGTGAGCGTTAACGATGTGCTGCTCGACGCTGCACACCCGGCTCTGCCGTTTGGCGGGCTCCGGGCGAGCGGTTTCGGTAAGCAGCGCGGGGCGGGCGGGCTCGATGAGTTCGTAATCTGGAAGGCGGTGGTGCGCCACGGAAGCGGCGGGCCCCGGAGGCATCTCTTCCCCTACCGCTCGTCCACCCTCCCCATCCTGCGCGGGATAGTGGCGCTCAGCGCCGCGCACGGAGCGAGAGAGAGGCTCTCGGCGGCGGTGGGCCTGTGCCGGGCGGTAGGGAAGTGGGGCAGGGGCGATTCTGAGAGCGGGAGGGCGGAATGAGCAGGGTAGCAATCGTTGGGGGAGGGCTGGCGGGATGCGCGGCAGCCGTGCGGCTGGCCCACGCCGGCCATTCGGTGACGCTCTTCGAGAAGAACAGCCACCTGGGCGGAAAGATGAACGTCTGGACGGAGGGCGGCTACACGTTCGATATGGGACCGACCATCATCACGAAACCCGATGTCCTCGATCGACTCTTCGCGGATGTCGGCCGCAACCGTGCGGACTACATCGAGCTTGTCGACCTCGACCCACAGTGGCGCACCTTCTTTGCCGACGGAAGCTCCTTCGACCTCTACTCGTCGCTCGAAAAGATGACTGCCGAGCTGGCAAGGTTCGCTCCAGCCGAGCTGGCGCGCTATCTGGAGTTCCTGGCGTACTCGCAGCGGATGTACGACATCTCGGACCGCTGGTTCTTCTGGAAGTCGTACGGCTCCATCACGGACATGATGCGCTCCAACCCGATGAGTCCGCAGTCCCTCGGCCTCGCCCTGAATATGGATCCCTTCACAACCATGCACCAGGCGATCCGCAAGCACTTCAAGGATCCGCGCCTCGCCCAGCTCTTCGAGCACTTCGTGCAGTACGTTGGATCCTCGCCCTTTGTTGCGCCTGCCATCCTCTGCCTGATCGCCTGGGTGCAGCTCGGTCTCGGCTGCTGGTACCCGATGGGCGGCACTGGCTCCATCGCCCGGGCGCTGGCCTGGCTATGCGGTGAGCTGAGCGTCGAGATCAGGACGAATACGCCAATCGCGCACATCGAAACCGCGGACGGCTGCATCGTCGGAGTGGTGCCGGAGGGGGGTGAGCTTGAGCGATTCGATGCCGTGATTGCCAACTCCGACATCGTTCGCACTCTGGAGAGCCTCCTCGGAACGCGGGAGGCGACCGATGCGCTGCATAAGCGGGAAAAGCAGCTCGAGCCGGCTTGCAGCGGGATCGTGCTCTATCTCGGCTGCAACCGTCAGTGGCCGCAGCTCAAGCACCATGACTTCTTCTTTTCCGCCGACAGCGACGCCGAGTTCAGGGATCTCTACGAGAATCACGTACCACACTCCGACCCGACCTGCTACCTGGCCGTGCCCAGCATCACCGACCCGGCTGTTGCGCCCGAGGGCTGCACCGCGCTCTACGTGCTGGTGCACACGCCGTACGTGACCGAGAGCTTCGAGTGGGACCGCGAGGCGGAGCGCTATCGGGATGTGATCCTCGACAAGCTGGAGCGGAGCGGGCTCACTGGCCTTCGCGACTCAATTGAGGCGTCGCGCACAGTGACCCCGCGGGATCTGGAACGAATGTACTGGGTGAACCGCGGCGCGATCTACGGGGTTGTCACGCAGCGGGGCCTCAACTCGGCCTTCAAGACTGCCAATCGCAGCGACGTTGTGCGGGGGCTCTACTGGGCGGGCGGAAGCGTGAACCCGGGGCCCGGGGTGCCGATGGTGCTCATGTCCGGGCAGATCGCCGCTAACTGCGTGATCGAAGACTTCGGGACCATCGCGGCGGCTGACTCGCCTGCACGCGTGCCGGCCGCGGCGGGCAGTCCGTTCTAGCTCACTCCGCGCCAGATCGTCGGAAGCAGTCGGGCGCGTGGTCATCCACGAGGCCAACGGCCTGCATCCAGGCGTAGACGATTATCGGCCCAACGAACTTGAAGCCTCGCCGCTTCAGTGCAGCCGAGATCTCCCGCGAGAGCGGTGTCTCCGCCGGAGCCGACTCCGCTTCGTTGACGATCGTTCGTCCCCCTACGAAGGCCCAGACGAACTCTGCAAAGTCCTCACCGGCCTCCTCCATCGCGAGATAGGCGCGGGCATTTCCGACGGCTGCCACGATCTTGGCGCGAGAGCGAATGATGCCCGGATCGGCCATGAGCCGTTCGATATCTGCCTCCGTAAATGCTGCCACCCTCTCGGGATCGAAGCCTTGAAAGGCGCGGACGAACCCCTCGCGGCGGTGGAGGATCGTTCGCCATGAGAGCCCTGCCTGAAACCCATCCAGCGTGAGCTTGGCCCAGAGCGCCTTTCCATCACGCACCGGTACGCCCCACTCCTCGTCGTGGTAGGCCTCCATAAGCGGATCGCCGTTCGCCCAGCGGCAACGCGCCCGAATCTCGTTGTGTGTCACGAGAGCTCCCTCCGTATCCTGAGAACCTGCCCGCTCTCCTGCCTCCGCCGGGATACGGCAAGCAGGCTGAATCCGCCGGGAGGGGGATTGACGCGGCTGCTCCTGCACGTTATACTGACGAAGTAACAAATCGATATCGGTTCGCGGGGCCGCAACGTGCGGCTTAGTTAACGGGGGAAGTCCGGTGTAAATCCGGCACAGTCCCGCTGCGGTATGAGAGTGGTTCATCTGCTCTCGAGTCCGAATGCCCGCCCGCGAACACATCCAGACAACCTCTTCGCGAGAGAGAGGGTGATGAGATCGACATGCGGTCCTCGGGCCGTCGTGTCAGTTTTCCGCACCAGCCCTCCGAAGAGCCGCGCAGTGAGCGCCTCTCCCGGAAGGCTTTTTTATTGCGGGAAGCGCGGCGCGGCCCGGAGCCCTCGGGCTCACGGTTTAACCCTTCAGGAGACCCATGTCATGTGTGCCAGCGTTCCAACCAGCCGC
>JBBRJW010000374.1:0-4330 GCA_038218705.1 Chthonomonadales bacterium
CGCGCTCCACGCAGTCTAACGACGCCTTCGATCCGCTCACGAACCGGACGATCGATCCGCCTGAGGGCACGAACTCTCCGAGATAGTCCCGCTCCAGAAGATCGAGCCACTGCTCGACGGGAACGCGCCTGGTGTCTCCACGAAATTGCGCACTCGCCACGGCTCTCTCCTAACGGAAACTGATGCTGTAGTAGCGCTGCAGCTTGCCGTTCTGGTCGATCACATCGAACACATCGCTGCTGCTGTACTTGCCCACCGGGCCGCCAATTTGAAAGGCGCGGCTATCGCGCGAGGTGAGCCTGATGCCGGACTGCACCAGGGCGTCAATCTGCTGGGAAAATGCGGCCGGGGTATTGTCGCGCTTCCAGCCCGGCGCTCCAGACCAGTGCCGATAGATGTCGGCCAGGCGCATGGAGAGGTCGCCCGGCTGGTACCGCTTGCAGGCGGCGTAGATGTCATCGAGGAACTGTTGGGAAGCGGCGAGCGATGCGGACTTGTCGCGCAAGCGTTTCAGATACTCAGCGGTAGTCACGGGATGGAGAGTGGGCCACGGCGCCTTGCCAACGCGCAGTCGGGACACTCCGCTCTGGGCGCGCACCACGACCGGTGGCGATACAAGCGTGTCTTCTTCTTCAAATACGCGCAGCCCGAAGTGGTCGCGTGCGGCGGCTGTCAGCTCCTGCCTCCACGCGTCGCTCTCCAGGTAGGCACGCACGTCGAACGTCCACGAGGACGCGGCGGCGGCGACGGGGCCTTGCAGCTCACGGGTGATATCCTCGGAAGATGTCGCCGCCTTCTGGCGATTCGCCATGTGCCCAAGCTGGCAGGCCTTTTTCCAGGCTTTCAGTGTGGTTGTGAGTCTCTGTGCAGATTTGAGAAGCTGGTCTACCCGCTCCTCCTGATCGCGCAGCGCTTCTTCCAGTGACACGGCTACCTCCCGGCGGGTTTCTGTGGAAGGTATTCGCCAACCTCGGCACGCATTCCTGTATATTGCTCGGGCGCTGCTTGGCGCGTTGTAATGCAGGAGGGTGCCGGCGGCCAGGGCACAATCGCAGAGTTCAGGGCGGGCGACCAGGGAATCCGGAATAAGTACACACTGCCAATGAGTCCCGGGGTATCCGGCGTGGACCCAGTTTGGCTCGCTCAGTTCAGCGCCCAGCGGGCCGCCAGGATCCGCCGGATCGCCTGTTGCTCCTTTGCCGAGAGGACCCGGTTGTAGACGAGAATCTCGGAGATTGCGCCCGTAAAGTAGGTCTGGTACATTGGGGAAAAGCAGCCTATTCGGACAGAGCGCGCCGCCCGGTTCCGCTCCTCTTTGGCCAAGATACGCGGTCCGCCGCTCTCCTGACCTGGAACGGTCAGGCTAAGGCCCATCTGGTAGTCGAGCCCGACTCCGTCGCTTGCGGTGAAGACCCGTGAGTCGTGGTTGACCTCCTCGGCGGCGGTGGTGTTGCTGATCACTGCGATAATTGTAGCATCTGTCGGGCCAGCGGCGAGGTCCGGAAGCTCGAGGCGCGTGTGGCGCGCTGCGTCAAAAATGAGCGCAGGGCGGCCGTTGACCGCACTGGTTGAAAACAGGGGGCGGAACTGTGCGTCGGGCTGTGCGGCATCGCCGTGCCGGGAGAGGTCCGTCCAGCGAACCACCGCGCCGGCCGAATCCGTGGTCACCGAGCCGGGCGCGGAAGCGTCCAGGTGGCAGACGAGCCCCTCTGCAGGGATTCTGGCCGCTCTGAGCGCTTCTCTTGCAAAGAGCAGTGTGCCGCCATTGGCGGCTTCCGCGTGCGCCCCGTTGCTGTCTGCCCAGAGGCACAGCGCCCGGTCGATTGAGCGGCGGGCCGCGAGATTGAACGGAACCTCAGGCGTGGAAGCTGGCGAGATACCCAGAAGCGCGAGCGGAAGCGTGCATCGAATCGACCAGCCTGTGGGATTCGTCCGGACCGTCCAGCGGACCTGCCTCTTCTGGGCAGCGGTCAGCCCGGTCCCGCTCAGATCGAGGGTGTGATCGGCCGCGAAATGGAACCTGCGCTCGTGGAGCCCGCTGCCGCCGATCGCCAGCTCGGCCCAGTCTGCGCCCGGTTCGGCGGGAACGCCCCGGTTTCGCGGCCCGAGCGGGCTGTCGATCTCGACATAGAGCGATCGCGCGTCGTAGCCGACATGGGCCACGGCGGACGCCGTCCCGCCAGTTACTTCGCTCAGCGTGATCTCCGGACCAGTCCAGTGCGTTGGCCATCCATCCGCTCCCGGAACCACCGCCTGTGCCGCGAGTATAGGGGGATTCACCAGCCGCCGGAACCGATCGCCCACTCGCACCACGACCCGGTTCTCAACCGGCGGGAGCAGGGGAGCGCCGCTCGAGGTCCGGAGTGCGGGCGCGCCAACACCCGGCGCAGGCTCGAGCTCGGGAAGCGCGACCGATCCATCCGCCTTGAGCCTCGATTCAGGTGGAGTGGCGCAGCACTGCAGCGTGACGCCCGTGACCTTCAGTCCGGGTTCGGGCAGGGCAGAGTGAACGATAAAGCAGAGTGAGCCTGAGGTGGGCGCTGCGTCGAGCGGCGTAACGATGTTGCGCACGGCTCCCTCGCTGGCGCGAGGGTAGAGGTCGCCCAGCTTTCTGCCCAGCGGACCGCCATCACGCACCTCAATTCGCACCTCCTGCGGCTGGAGAGGCAGCTCCGATCGATACTGCTCGAAACGGAAGTACTCGAACTCGCCCACCAGGCCGCCGTCGTCCGCGCCGAACGTGAGAAAGACATCGTGTGTGCCTGTGGCGGAGACCGAGACCTCGCAGGTCGCCTCTCCGTAGATCTGGATGAAGCCGGGACGGGGCATATCGGTTCGTCGGAGCGGAGCGGTCGCGACCAGTGGACCGTCGGCGCTGTCCAGGTGCACCTCAACGCGGCGCGGCGCGTCGGACGTCGCACCGAAGACCGCGCGGAACCGTCGGTAGCCGAGGCCCAGAGGAACGCGCTTGAACTCGATCCAGCTTCCATTTGCGACGTGGTGAATGAAGGCCCACTGCTGAGCGATCCCTGTTGAGCTTGCGTCGCGCCCCTCGCTCTCCAGAACGAGCGGGTCCGTTGCCTTCTGATGCCGGGGCGCGCCGCGCGCGGCGCGATTCTCGTTGACTCCCGCGCCAGCTGCGCACTGCACTACGGCGGTGCGCCACGGTGAGGAGGCTGGCACTCGGGAAAACGTAAACATGTCGCCGTCGTGCAGCTCCAGGCCGCCGGCCCCGGGCTTTACCGCGCTCTCCAGGTAGGCAGCGTCGAAGTGGGCCGAGACGATGAGGGGCCAGGCGATCCGGGCCGGGGGATGGGCGAAATCGTGGCCGAAACGGAACGGCTGTCCGCCCGGGAAGTCAGCCGGTATCAGGTGGGCGGTGTCCCGATCGAAGCGGGGAAGCCACACATCGTCGGTCGAGGAGACGTCTACGCAGCTTGTGTTGAACCACATCGAGCGCTGTAGTGTTCCCGGCGCGCCCCACAGAAGGTTGTGATCGAGCTCTACGCTGCAGGTTCCCTCATCGAGATAGATGAGCCCGAGGATGTTCCAGCGCATTGCAGAGATGTCGAACGAGTCGTGCAGTACGTTGTAGCAGATGCGTGAGCGGAGGCCATTCAGGGTCCCTCCGCTGCTGTAGTAGCCGGTGATAAAGCCGGCATCGCGCGTCTCGAGCATCCCGTTGTAGAGGTGGTTATGGGCGAACAGGGTGGCCTCGTAATCCATTGGTCCGCGCGTGCGGGAAGCGCGACTCGTGCCGTTTCCATAGAAGTTGAAGAAGTGCCGGCCAGCGTTCCGCATGGTGTTGAAGGTGATGACATGGCCGCCCACCAGTCTATTCTCATAGTCGGAATAGTCGTCCACCGCGTCGGTAATGGCGTTGTAGTAGTGGGAGGTGTAGTCGACCTGGTCGATCAGGCAGTTATGGATGGTCTGATGGTAGCCGCGAATGTGGAATCCGGCACCCGCGCTGATGCGCACGGAGCAGTTCAGGAAGGCGTTGTCGTGGCCGGCCAGATAGATCCCGGTCTCGCCCGCGATCGTAGTGTTGTGGTCTCGCTCAACGTGGTTCAGGTCGTAGAACCGGGTGAAGTGGGAGATATACATCAGGTCGCAGCCATCCACCGTGCAGTTAGCGGATTCCGCCAATCTCATGGAGGCGGCCCGGACTCGCACGCCCTTTATCGTGATGAACTGCTGCCCGGAGAGGTCGAAGGCGAGGTGGCGGCGCTTCGCTTCGATAACGCCGACGGGCCTGCCTCCGTTCGGTATGAGAAGCAGCTGGCCGGACTGCCAGACCCACTCGCCGGGCGCAGTCAGTGCGTGGATG
>JBBRJW010000375.1:0-4322 GCA_038218705.1 Chthonomonadales bacterium
TTGTTGCTCAGGTCCTTCTTGATCGTCTCGGCCTGTGCAAGGAGAAGCGGCCGCAGCGCCTCCTGATGCGCGTCCAGGCGCTCGCAGCCGAGGTCCGCGATCCAGCTATCGATAGTCTCTCCGCCGTAATTGAGGCCTCGCCCTGCGAGGAGGGTAGCGTGGCGCTGCTCGCGATGAGCCGCCTCGCGCCCCTGCGGTCCCACCGCATGCGTGCGAACCACTGCCAGGTCGAGCGTGCCGCCTCCAAAATCGACAACCAGCAGGTGCTTTGCGTCACTCAGGTCGAGCCCGTACCCGAGAGCCGCGGCGACGGGCTCGTCAAGAGTACGAAATCGAGAAATGCCCAGCCGGTTGGCAATCTGCTTCAGTTCGGCCCGGTATGGCTCATAGCTCTCCACCGGCACCGTCATGGTGAGGTCGGTCACCTTCCCCTGCGGGCGCCACCATCGAACGGCAGCGATCAGGCGCTGGAGCCGGGTGCGGGTTGGCTCTTGCTGCTCCCGTTCGTACTCGGCGGTCTGTCTGAGCAGCTCCTTCATAAAGGAGGTGGCACACTGCCGCGCCGAGATAGCCTCGGGTCCGATCTGCGCCACCGCCTGCTGGCTTGCGCGCGCGAGGGTCTTCTTGAAGGAGCGAGCAAACGGCCCGAGCGAAGCCAGGTCGTACGAGCGCATGATCTCTCGGGCGGAGAGGGCGGGCCTCCCGATAATGGCGCGGTTTGTATCCTGAAAGTAGATTGCCGAAGGGATCAGCGGGGTGCGCCATGCTGGCTCATAATCAACCAGCTCCTCCAGTGCTACGGTAACGGCGTGCGTGCCGACCCACTTCGCAATGAGCGTATTGGTCGTCCCGAGGTCGATTGCCCAGTGCGTATCCATACAGCTTTGTGCGCGCCCCTTACCTGAAGAAGAATATCAACCCGTAATTTGCCAATCAGATACTATCGGCTCAATCCCCAACAAGGGTTTCACGCTCGATTTCGGGATCGCGAAAGATGTCGGCGTCGTCTCGGCTCCGCGTGGAGAACTCGCTCACCACCGCGCCATCCGGCCCGCCCTGAAACCAGTGCGGGGTGCCCGGCGCGAGCGTGTACTGATCACCCGGACGCAGTACCACTTCGGCGAACACCGTATAGTGCGACTCCCTGCCTGCCGGAGGGATAGAGCGAGGATTCGGGCTCGGATCGCCGGGCACGTTGAGGTACATCTCGCCCCATCGACAGCGGAAAGTCTCTTCCTTGCCGGGGTCCCCATCGACCGGCGGATGCCAGTGCTCCGGACAGGTCTGCCCGGGCAGAAGCACCAGCTCCTTGGCGCAGCAGCGCTCGGTATTGAAGTAGGTAACCAGCTCGAGCCCGCTTGATTGGAGCTCACCCAGACCAAAATCCGCTACTTCGATACCGGCACGCTCCTGGGGCGTGAGAAAGATACCCGCCCGATCGAGTGCTTCGGCCGCCTGTGCGCGCGCGGTTTCGAGCTCCGATAGTAAGATCACGTCGGCCCCCTTTATCGCTCCTGCACTCCGGCGAGTATAGTGGTTTCGGCCCATGGTTGTCAAGATCGACCGGTGAGCCTGCGTCTAGCGCTAAAATCGTAGCCTGCGCTGCCGGACTGGCCGAAGCCTAAGGCGCAGGAATGGAATCCGGACGGGGCTGCACCAGAATTGAGACATCCATCTCTCTTTTCAGGCTCGGGCGAACCAGATGCACGGTCGCATGCTCGCCGAGCTTTCGGCCGGAAATGGCTTCCCGAACGTCGCGCGCCTCGCCGATAGGCTTGCCATCAATGGAGAGGAAGATGTCACCCTCCTGAATTCCTGCCGAGCCCGCAGGCGTGTTGTGCAGTACATGGCTTATGAGTGCGCCATGGTCGCGAGGTAAACCGAGCTTACGCGCAACGGGCTCGGGAATCGGGTCGACGCGGACTCCGATCCAGCCGAGACGCGTGGCAGGCGGTGTAGCTCGGCCAGTGGATATGAGCTCCGCGCAGACTTTCCGAACCCGGTTGGCCGGCATCGCAAAGCCGAGACCGATGCTCCCTCCGTTTGGCCCGGAGCTCAGGATTGCCGTATTGATTCCAACGATCTGCCCATTAATGTTGGCCAGGCCGCCGCCGGAGTTGCCGCGATTAATGGGTGCATCTGTCTGAATCACCCCGTCGAGGCTCCTCCCCTCTTCTATCTGAAGGTTCGATCGGTTGATCGCAGAGATGACGCCCAGAGTTACTGAGGAGCCGAGGCCGAGCGGATTGCCCACTGCGATGGCCCACTCACCCACCTGGAGCCGGTCGGAGTCGCCGAATTCCGCCGGAGTCAGGCCGCTCGCGTCCACCAGGACCACCGCCAGGTCGGTAGTGGCGTCCTTGCCGATAAGGCGCGCGTAGTACCACTTACCGTCGGCAAGCGTCACTCGGATCCGGGACGCGCCTTCGACAACATGCTTGTTTGTTACGATGTATCCGTCGGACGAGAGAATCACTCCCGAGCCTTTGCCGCGGACCTCCTGATCGAGGTAGAGCGATGCACCCTGCTCATCCTCGGCTTTCACTCGCCCCACCGTGTCGATGTTCACCACGGACGGCTCAATTCGCCGAGATGCCTTCACCACCTGGTTTTCACCGATGGAGCGCTCGACTGGATCAACCTTGAGGCGCTGGAGGGCTCGGGCTTGCGCCTCGGGATCTACCCCCGACCGAATCGCGACGGCACGCAGCACAAGTCCGCCGACGCAAGCGCCGGCCACAAACACCGCGACCAGGCCTATCACTCTGCGTCCGACCATACTGCTCCTCTAGTGCTCAGAACGATGAAATCGGGGTCAGAACGCGAGTCAGGCTTCGAGCTGCCTGAGCAGATTCGCCATCTCAATGGCGACCAGTGCGGCTTCGGCGCCCTTGTTCCCGGCCTTGCTGCCCGCTCGCTCAATCGCCTGCTCGATACTCTCTGTGGTGATAACTCCGAACGCGATCGGCAAGCCCGTCTCGAGCGCAAGCGACCCGAGCCCGGAAGTCACTCCGCCAGCAATATGATCGTAGTGCGTGGTGGCGCCCCGAATAACGCATCCGAGCGCAATCAGCGCCTGGTACTTGCCGCTTTTCGCCATCGCGCGGATCGCTACGGGAATCTCAAACGCGCCCGGCACCCAGGCCACGGTCACACGAGCCGGATCACCGCCGTGACGCCGGATGGCGTCGAGCGCGCCCTCGAGCAGGGCTTTGGTGATGAAGTCGTTAAACCGGCTCACGACGATTCCGAGTGCGAGGCCTTCCGCCGTCAAATTACCTTCCACTACCTGCGCCATGCTCTCCCTTTCACCCCTCAACGAGCGGCTCGGCGGTAGATTTCTCTGCATCGCCCACCGCTTCCATCAGCTCTTTTCCTTCAACCGTAAGATCAGCCTTCAGAAAAATATGCCCCATCTTCTGCGCCTTCGTCTGCAGGTACCGCAGATTATGTACGTTGGGCGGCGCTGGAAGAGGCGTCCACTCGGTGATCTCGAGACCATATCCCTCGAGCCCGGCCACCTTCTTCGGGTTATTGGTCATGAAGCGGATCCTATGCAGGCCGAGGTCGGTCATCACCTGAGCTCCGATTCCGTAGTCCCGCAGGTCGGGCTTGAACCCCAGCATGACGTTGGCTTCAACGGTATCCGCCCCGCGGTCCTGAAGCTCGTAGGCGCGCATCTTGTTGATGAGCCCGATCCCCCTGCCCTCCTGCTCCATATAGATCAGGACGCCGCGGCCCTCGTCGGAAATTCGGCGGAGCGCTATTTGAAGCTGACTGCCGCAGTCGCACTTCAGCGAATCGAGCAGGTCGCCCGTCACGCAGGAAGAGTGGACTCGCACCAGCACCGGATTTCCGTCCGATACATCGCCCTTCACCAGCGCGATGACGTGGTGCGGCTCTACGCTCGACTCATAAGCGTAGACCATAAAGTCGCCATAGTCGCCAGTCGGCAGGCGGGTCACCGCCACCCGCGTGATTAGCTTCTCATGCTGGCGCCGGTAGGCGATAAGGTCGGCCACGGTAACGATCTTCAGGTCGAAGCGCTCGGCAATCTGCTCCAGCTCGGGGATCCGCGCCATCGTGCCATCATCGCCCACAATCTCGCAGAGCACGCCGCAAGGCTGCAGCCCCGCCAGTCTGCAGAGATCGACGGTGGCCTCGGTGTGGCCGGCCCTGCGAAGGACCCCGCCATCAGTGGCCCGAAGCGGGAAGAGGTGGCCGGGCCGCGCGAGATCGTTCGGGCGAGCCGCCGGGTCAACGAACACCTTCACCGTTAGCGCGCGGTCGTAGGCGGAGATTCCGGTCGTCGCTCCATTCAG
>JBBRJW010000376.1:0-4316 GCA_038218705.1 Chthonomonadales bacterium
GGGTAGCGACCTGGTCGCGGAGCTGAGCGGGATGTGCGCCGGTTTCGAGCACCATCCGAGCGCCGCCCAGCACGGTCTGGGCCGCGAGCTGCAGTGCAGTGGCTCGAGGCAGGCCTGCACGAACTGCGCCATCGGCGAGCGCTTCGATTATCATGTAGACGTACGCCGGTCCTGAGCCAGAGAGGCCGGTGACCGCATCGATCTGGGCTTCGGAGACTTCCACTGCGAGGCCCACGGACTCGAACACCGCGCTGGCCTGGGCCGCGTGCTCGGCGGTCGCGTGCTTGCCGCGGCAGATTGCGCTCGCGCCTGCCCCGACCTGCGCGGGCGTGTTCGGCATGGCGCGAATGACCGGTATGTCGGGGCCCGCTGCTGCTTCCAGGCGGGCGAGAGAGACGCCGGCCGCGATGGAGATGACGAGCGGAGGCTCCCGGTCGCCGTCGCGCGCCAGTCCCTCGCGCACCTCTTCCAGCACTGAAGTGATGAGCCAGGGCTTCACCGCGAGAATGAGAAGATCGGTATGCCTGGCAACCTGAAGGTTGGACTGCGCCACCTTTATCCCGAGCTCCGTCTGCAAGCGAACGGCCTGATAGGGATTACTATCGGCTACCAGCACGCGGTTCGCGGGCGCTGCTTCCCTTACGAGCCCCCGAATGAGCGCGCTCCCCATCGCCCCTGCGCCAATGAAGCCGATGCGGCAGTCGCGCAGACGGCTCGTTGCGCCCTCGTCGCTGATGGACGCGGGGCTGGCAGCGGATTCGGCAGCTCTGGGTGAAGGCTTCATCGGGGTAGTTATGTTCTGCAGAAAAGGTGGCGAACGGGCGAAAGCCGGGCGATGCGGAGATCGCCCGGCGACATCTGTTAGCGGCTATTCGCCGTAGGCGGGGCGGCGTGGAGTAGGCGCCGGGGCCGGCGCGGAGGCTGTTGCGCCCATGTCGACCTCAACGGCAACGTTCGCCGGAACAAACATGTAGACGTTCTCGCCGATGCGTTCTACCGCACCGTCAAGTGCATGGCAGGTGCCGTTCAGGAAGTCTATGATGCGCTGCGCCATCTGCGGAGTGGCTTTCTCGAGATTGATGATCTGCTGCTCACCGTTCTTCAGCCCGTCGGCGGCGACCTTGGCATCGTCAAAGCTGATCGCGTTCAGCCGGATGGCAACGCGGCCTCGGGTGGAGGTGGCGACGTGCAGCGAGGGCTGCCGGCGGCCGCGGGAGCTGCCCTTCGCCTGGCGCGACGAGTCCTGTGCCTCTTCGTCCTCGTGCACGCTCTCTTCGCCTTCGTCGACTTCGGGACCTAAGATGAAGTCCTTGAACCGCTCGAGTGGTGTGCGGGCTGCGTAATCTTCGTCATAGTTGCGTTGTGCGTTCACGTTGGTAGGATCCTCCCGGGTCGTCTTAAGAGCGAGCACTTCAAAGGCTGCGGCAAATTCTGCGGCGCTGGCCTCAGTGGGTCTTCTCCGTAATCATCGACTGCCAAACAGAGCGGTTCCGATTCTTACCATGGTCGCGCCCTCTTCAATTGCGACTTCAAAGTCGCGTGACATCCCCATCGATATGGTCCTACGCATGGATGGTTTCATGCGATCGTACAGCTCGCGAAGGCTGCGGAACGCGGGCCGCGAACCTTCGGCCGCCTCGGTAAAGGGCGCCATGCCCATCAGCCCCGAGCACCGGAGTGCGGGCAGCTCATCCACCTGCGCGGCGAGCTCCAACGCCTCAATCGGATCGATCCCGAACTTTGCCGATCCTGGGTCGAGCTTCACTTCAAGGAGCACGTCCGTCACGACGCCAGCGATCCCCGCGCGTCGATTGAGCTCATTACCAAGCGCCAGTGAGTCCACGCTCTGAATCAGGGCGAAACGGCCCACTGCGTCCTTCGCTTTGTTGCGCTGCAAGTGCCCGATAAAGTGCCAGCGACCGGGCATGCTCGCAAGAAGACTATCTGTTTGTTTGGAGAGCGCCTCTTGAACGTAGTTCTCGCCGAAATCGCAAATCCCTGCCTGTGCTGCCTCGAGAATAGCCCGTGGCGCAGCCGTCTTTGAGACGGCAAGGAGGGAGATGGAGTTTGCGGGACGTCCGGAGCGCTCTGCGGCTCGCTCGATTCGCTCGCGCAAGAGCGCGAGGTTCTGCGCGATTTGTGCGGCCATGCTATCCGTTCATCCGGCAAGAGTTCAGCCTGGTGGGGGCCAATGCGGAGCCTATGCCTGCGATAGAATGCAGCACAGGTTGTGCGTGCATCCATTCTGCTTTTCATCATAGCAGATACGTTCGGTTGGCGCAAGTGTCCGAGGGCAATATTTCACAAATAACCTGGACAATTTGCGCGAGTCAGCCGTCACTAGCGCCCATCCGGCCGTCTGTCCGCTCAGTACGGTCGTGAGAGACAGGGAGGGCATGCATAGGTTTAGGCGTAAATCTTGCGCCTTATCGCACTCGATGGCGCGCCGTTCGCACGTCCCGGGCAGTGATTCCGATGGTTAGAATCCGCCCCCTCCACCGGTTGGGCCAGGAGATGACCCGGCGCCCGGAGCAGCGCCACCCTCGGGCGTCTGGCCCGGCGCAGGTGTCTGCGAGCCCGGGTCGCCCTGAGCTCCCGGGGGCTGCGCGCTGTCAGTGGAGGGCGCACCGGATCCTGCCTGCTGTCCTCCGTACCCTTGCTGCCCACCATAGGTCGACGGCTGCCCCTGCGCTCCGCCCCCATAGGGCGGCGAAGGGAAGCCTCGAGAACCGTACGGTCCGAATCGTGGCATCGCAGGCGGCTGCGGGAACGAGGGCTGAGGAACCACAGGGCGCGGAATCGTGAAGCCAGGCTGGGGGCTCCCCGAATTACTCGCATTCCCGGAACCATAGCCTCCCGCAGGCTGACCGTATGACGGCGGTGTGTAGCGAGGCATTTGCGGAACCGGAGGCATCGCAATCGGCGCGTTCAGTCCAGTGAACATGCCGGGATGGAAGAATGAGGGCTTTACGCCTGAGGCGGTCATGGAGTTCACGCCTACCAGCTCGTCAAAAGCCCAGGTCTGCCCGTGTCCGGGGTGCGTGGTAAGGTCGATAAGCCACCGGCCATGCTCCCGTACGAGGTGCGCTGTGCCCTTCAATGAGAGGGTCTCACCATCTAGCTGAATGGTGGCGGAGCTGGAGGCGTCTGCGGTGTCGCCATACAGGTTCGGTTTGCCAATTGTGATTCCGGTCATCCGATTGAGAGCGGACTCGAACTGCCGGAACGACGGGTTGCTCGCTGATCCGCGCTGTATCTCGCTCACAAACTCGTCCGCTTCGCGGGCGGTGTGGCCGTGGTTCGGCTCGAACGCGGCCAGGTAGTAGAACCTTCGCCAATCGGTGTGGCCGACGGAAGTGAGCGCCTCGCGTGCGACCGCGGCGGGATCGGAATAGGTGGCAGCGGCGACAGGGCTGCCGTCGAACGCAGATCCGAAGATGCCCGGCACGATCTCGCTATGAGCAAGAACCGCGACGCCGACCCGAAGCGCGATATAGATTGCGAGGCCGATACCGCCGAAGCCGCTGATCCAGCCAACCCCCGACGTGTTCGATTTCGGCGCAGGGCGGGGCGTGTAGCTGCCGGGCGGTGTAACACGCGGAGCGGCCGAATAGGGAGGCGGTGGCGGAAGGCCTGATGACGGAGTATAGCTCCCTGGCGCGGTCCGGAGTGGCGCTCCGTAGAGTGGCGCACTGGACAGTGGCGTTCCGGTGGGACCGCCACTGTACGGAGCGCCCGCGGACAAGCCCGCTGCGACGGGCATCGAGGAGCTGCCAGGGGCAGGAGATCCCGTGTAACCGGGCTGCGGGCCAGGAGAGAAGGCCCCCGGCTGTTGTGGAGGCCCGAGGTCGAAAGCCGGCGCAGTGGCCTGCGGCGAAGTGGGCACGCCCGACAGGGAATTGGTGGCGGCGGGCGCCGGGGATATCGGCGCCTGACAGACCGGGCAGACCGTGCGGCCGCGCTCGTCGACACTGTTTCGGCAGCGTTGGCAGGTGACCATGTGGCGCTCCTCGCGATAACCGCGGAAAAGGATGTTTCGTTATACCTTACATGTGACTAGATTATGTTTGCCGATGCCGCCGTATCAGGGCGGGGAGCCCGGATTCAGCATACCGAGGGCCTCTCGCATGCGCTCATACTCCTGTGTCAGCACCTGATCGTCGAAATCACCCCTCACATCCACCTTCCAGAAGCCGCCCTGGCGCGCCAACTTCATCTCGGAGTGGACCTCCTTGATCTGGCTTCCCAGCAGCGATTTCACCGTTATCAAGCGGTAGACGGTTATTCGTGCCCGGTTGCCATTGATCTGGATCTCG
>JBBRJW010000377.1:0-4300 GCA_038218705.1 Chthonomonadales bacterium
ACACCCGGCCGGCAAGAGCGCCTCCCCGGTCTCCGGCGCACCTGCGGCGCCCGCCGGCCAGTAGGCTCCCTATTAACGCGCGATCACGCCTCGAGACCACTCCGCCGCCCGCCGATGCTTCGGTGGGTGGCGGTGCTGCGCGAGGCCGCCTGCAGGTGGTAGCGCTTCCAATAGGCGCGGACGGCGACCTCGCCCCACGAGCGCACTCGGCGCTCGCGGCAGCCGACCTGATTGCCGCGGAACACACAGGTCCGGCGATGCAGATGATGGTGCGGTACGGAGTAGCAACGCCGGTTACCGGTCAGCTGCCAGCCGGCGCGGCGGCTGGATCCGACCCCATTCGGGAAGCCCTCAGCGCCGGACGGACGGTTGCGCTCATCGCCGATTGTGGCGCTCCCTGCATTGCCGACCCTGGCGCTCAGCTGATCGCGTGGGCCCATCAACATGGAATCGAGGTCTCTCCCCTGCCCGGGCCATCCGCGGTGATCGCAGCGCTCATGGTGAGCGGATTCCGCGGCGCTCCGTTCTATTTCGCGGGTTTCCCGCCACGTACCAGCGCCGGGCGCGAAGCCTTTCTTCGCAGTCTTCAGAGCCTGCACTGTACACTGGTGCTCTTCGAGACCACGCGCTTCCTCCGGTCCACCCTGTCAGCCCTCGCGGATACGCTCGGAGCAGATCGGGCGGCCCTTCTGGCCTCTGACCTCACCGGTCCCCGTGAACGGCTCGCACGTGCTTCGCTCGGAGCACTTTCCACCGACTGGCGATCCGCGCCGCGCGCCCCACATACACTTGTCGTCAGCCCAAACGATGGGAACTAACGAGCGGTTCGCGTGGTCCTACCTCAGAGAGCAAATGTCGGGCTGAACGCTGTGCAAGAGTCGTTCGGCAGTGCACCAATCCAGATGGAATTGGCAAACTGTCACCGTTTTACACTTAACGCACGCGCTTTCACCGTTGGTTTTGGGAGTCATCCGGAAGGCGCTGACACTCTCTCGGCCGCAAAACGAAAAATCACCTGTTTTATCTCCGCTGCCCTACGGGTTGGCATGGATTATGCAAGAATAAGGTTTGAGGGTTCCTTGCGTAGCGGCCGATGATACCGGGCGGCTATCGTAAAGAGAAGCGCGGTCGTCACGAGGCGATTGCGGGCATGCGGCCAGAGTATTTCCGCTGCCAAGAGAGTATTTAATCGGTCTCCCCCATCCTCTGGAGCCCCGAGCAGGTGTTGTCCAGGATGGAGAGCGAGAAGGAGACAACAGTGGCAGAAACACTATTGGATAACAGCTCGCCTATGCAGAATACCCGGGCGGATCAGCCCGCAGGCGGCCTTACTTTTGGCACGTCTGTCGCAGTGATGCCGGAGGATGCGTCGCGCGTCGGGTCGAATGGCCTCCTCCACCTGCCCACTAATACTCAATATCCCGTCCGTCAGATCGAATACGCGTTCTTCAAGCGTGGATTCGACATCCTCTTTTCGGGCATCTTTCTCATCATTCTCTCTCCCTTACTCCTGGCGGTGGCCCTGCTGGTCAAGCTGACTTCACGCGGTCCAGTGATCTTCCGTCAGGTGAGAATTGGGCAGGGCGGGAAGCACTTCACCTGCCTCAAGTTCCGCTCGATGTGCGCGGATGCGGAAGACAAGAAGCAGCTTTTGATGCACCTGAACGAGGCGAATGGTCCCGTATTCAAGATCAAGCACGATCCGCGAATCACACCCATTGGAGCATTTATTCGCAAGTACAGTATCGATGAGCTTCCGCAATTCGTTAACGTCTTCCGCGGCGACATGTCCATCGTAGGTCCGCGCCCGCCGCTCCCCTCAGAGGTTGCCGAGTACAACACCCGGCACCTGCGCCGCCTGGCGGTCCGTCCGGGCCTTACTTGCCTCTGGCAGGTGAGCGGCCGGTCCAAACTCTCCTTTGAGCGATGGATGGAGCTGGATCTCCTCTACATCGATACCATGAGCTTCATCAATGACATAGGGATCGTGGTCAAGACGATCCCGGCAGTAATCAAAGGATCGGGCGCCCACTAGTCGGACGTGAGCGATCAGGCCAGTCGCGGCCTGCCCACCCGCCGGGTGCGCAGGCCGTTTCCACGAGTGCCAGCCGCCGACTGCCCCCAGTTGCCTGCCCCTCCGGGATCGTGTGGTAATCTTATGGAGGACCGGGGACCGGAGCTCGCTCCGCCTGGCGAACTATTGCACGGCCTGAGAGCCGCAAAACGCTGCCCGCGAAGGCATCTTTTGAGGAGAAACGAATGATTCTTGTTACCGGCGGCGCCGGGTACATCGGCAGCCACTACGTGCAGTACGCCCGGGCGCGCGGCGATGAGATCGTGGTTCTGGATAACCTGGCCTATGGGCACCGCGAGTCCGTGCCGGAGGGCGTCGCCTTTGTGAAGGGCAACATGGGTGATCGAGCCCTGCTGGACCAGCTCTTCCAGGACTACAAGATCGACGCCGTCGTGCATTTCGCGGCCTATGCTTATGTGGGAGAATCGGTTACTGCCCCGGCGAAATACTACAACAACAATACTGTAGCGACCCTCAATGTGCTCGATACGATGCGCGATCACGGGGTTAGCTTGTTCGTTTTCTCCTCCACTTGCGCCACCTATGGCAATCCACAGTTCATGCCAATGGACGAGACTCACCCCCAGGCACCCATTAACCCGTATGGCGAGAGCAAGTTCTTTGTGGAACATATACTGCGGGCATACGACCACGCGTACGGCTTGAAGTTTACGGCCCTGCGCTACTTCAATGCTGCCGGATGCGACCCCTCCGGCCGTATCGGCGAGAGCCACGACCCGGAGACCCATCTTATCCCGCTGATCCTGGAGACGGCGCTGGGAAAGAGGGAATCGATTTCGGTATTCGGCACGGACTACGATACCCCTGATGGCACCTGTATTCGGGACTATATCCACGTCGCCGATCTCGCCCAGGCGCATTCGCTCGCGCTGGACAGGATGCGTGGGGGTGGCGCGAGCGGCTTCTACAACCTTGGCAGCGAGCAGGGCTCCTCAGTGCGGGAGGTCATTTCGGCGTGCGAGAAGGTTACCGGGAAGGCTATTCCCGTGACAGAGGGGCCGCGCAGGCCGGGCGATCCGCCTCGGCTCGTCGCCAGTGCCGCCAAAGCCAAGAGCGAGCTCGGATGGAAGCCGGAGTACCTCGACATCGAGAAGACTATCGCGACCGCATGGAACTGGGAGACGCACCGCCGGTACTGACCGCGCACTGCGCCCGAGCCGCGCACGCGGGTGTGTGCGATACAAGGAGGTTGGTATGCGCGGAATAATTATGGCGGGGGGAAGCGGCACCCGTCTCTACCCCGCAACGCAGGTCATCTCGAAGCAGCTCCTCCCGATCCACGACAAGCCGATGATATACTATCCGCTGTCGACGCTCATGCTGGCAGGCATCCGATCGGTGCTCATTATCTCTACACCGCTCGACCTCCCGCTCTACCGACGTCTGTTTGGCGACGGCAGCCAGTACGGCATTGAGATCGAGTACGCGGAGCAGCCCCGCCCGGAAGGTCTCGCCCAGGCGTTTCGGATTGGACGGGAGTTCGTGAAGGCTGAGCCAGTAAGCCTGATCTGCGGGGACAATGTCTTCTACGGGCATGGCCTTCCGGAGCAGCTCCAGAATGCTCAGCTAGCTCTGAACGGCGCGACGATCTTCGGATACTACGTGAAGGATCCGGAGCGCTACGGAGTGATGGAGTTCGGCGCCGACGGCCAGGTCATCTCCCTGGAGGAGAAGCCCAGGGCGCCGAAGTCGAACTACGCGGTCGTGGGCCTCTACTTTTACGACGAGCAGGTCTGCGACATCGCAGACTCAATCAAACCGTCCGCCCGCGGCGAGCTGGAGATCACCGATGTCAACAGCGTCTACCTCGCGCAGGGCCGTCTCCGCGCCGACCGATTTGGACGCGGGATCGCCTGGCTCGACACGGGCACCCATGAGTCGCTTCTCGACGCTAGCAACTTCATTGAAGCGATCGAGCGGAGGCAGGGCTTGAAGGTTGCCTGTCTGGAAGAGATCGCCTATCAGCGTGGCTACATCACGGCCAGCCAGATTCTCGACCGCGCCGAAGCGCTCAAGAATGCAGAATACGGCCAGTATCTGAAGCGCCTGGTTACCGGGCCGCACGCCAACTAACGGGTCTGCCCGACCGCGTCATCGCTCGCCCTATGGAAGGAAACCTGCAATTGTCGAATTCCACCGTGGAAACCACCATTCCCGGCGTCATCATCCGGCCCCTGAAGAAGCACTCCGACAGCCGCGGCTGGC
>JBBRJW010000378.1:0-4297 GCA_038218705.1 Chthonomonadales bacterium
TATCAGATCCAGGACTGTGTCCCGTACGAGAAGTCGATCCGCGTGGACGTTGAGCACGGGGGGACGAACGACTACCCCGGTGCAGACTACGCCTGCACCGCCTACTGGTATCAGGAAGCGCCTTCACACGACTGGTCTCCCATCGATCCGGCACAGCTGTCGCCTGCGAAGTGGGCGGCCGAGCATGTTGTCGAGGCCGAGGGACTCACGTGGGGAGCCGGCGCGGAGGTGCGCGACGACTCCGGCCTCAAGTCCGAGGCGAGCGGCGGCAAGCTGGCGGCGATTCGCGGCGAGAAGGTCTCGATGCGAGTGAGCGCCCCGGGCGCAGGTGCTTACGACCTGAAGCTGACGGAGCTGCTGGCGCCAGAGAGCCCGCTCTCGGTGATGGTCGGGCTTCCGGACGGCACGAGCCTGCCGGTCCAGCTCGACGCCAAGACCGATCTTACAAAGGGCGGCCACGCCGATCTGAGCCTGCAGGCGAAATTGGCGGCGGGCATGAACACGATCACGCTAACGGTTGAGCCTGGCAAGACGCTCCTGCTCGACTACCTGAAGATCAAGCCTTCACCGTACCAGAATGCTATTGAGGGCGAGAAGATGAAGATTCTCGACTCGAAAGATGGAGAGGCGAAGACACAGGATATGGCCAGCTACTCGGGCGTTTGGAGCGGCGACTCACAGTTCTGGCTCGTCGGAAAGAAGGCCGGGGCCGAGGCAACGCTGGAGATGCCGGTTGCGACCGCCGGCCGATACAATCTAATCGTCTATCTCACCGGTGCAAAGGACTATGCAATCGTGCAGACGCTGGTGGACGGCAAGGAGATCGGTGGCACCGTCGATTGCTATGCCGAGAAGGTGACGGCAATAGGACGGAAGCTCCTGGGACCCATAGAGCTCACCCCGGGCGCACACCGCCTTACGCTGCGCGCGGTGGAGAAGAATGCCAAGGGGTCGAACTACCTGATCGGCCTCGACGCGGTGGCGCTGGAGCCGCTGCATTGAGCGAGAAGGGCGCAGACTACTACCGTCTTCCGAGCCTGGCGGCTACCGGGCGGTTCGGCACGGAGCTGGGGGCTCTGCTCAAATCCGGTGACCTGGTTGCGATGAACGGTGACCTCGGCTCGGGCAAGACGACTATGACGCGAGCGCTGGCGCGCGGAATGGGGCTTGCGGGGCCCGTCAGCAGTCCTACCTTCGCGCTGGTTCAAGAGTATCGGGGTACCGTTCCACTGTTCCACTTCGATCCCTATCGACTTGAGACTCTGGACGATATGGTGGATATTGGCTTCGAGGAGTACTTGGAGCGGAACGGGGTGATCGTTGTTGAATGGGCCGAGCGAATCGTCCCACTTCTTCCGCCGGAGCGCATCGAACTCACCTTGAGCGCCGAGGCGCCGGATGAGTTTGATGCAGAGGAGAGCGCACGGGTGGTGACGCTCGCAGCTCGCGGCGAGCGAGCGACCCACGTTGCCAGGATGCTGACGCTCGCTCTACCAGACCTGCTGACGGCCGACTCATCACGGGGCGCAGCGTGAGCGACAATCGAGACGAGGCTCCCCTGTTGCTGGCGTTCGAGTCATCCGCCGATGTCTGCGGAGTCGCGCTGCTGCGTGGCGGCGAGCTGCTGGCTGAACACTCGTTCCGCCACGCCATGCACCTCTCGGAGCGGCTTATCGACATCGTGGATGCGCTGCTAAGCGGTCACGGTTACACGCTCGACTCCGTGACGGACATTGCCGTGGGGATTGGGCCCGGGTCATTCACTGGCACGCGCATCAGCGTGATGACCGCCAAGACACTCGCTTCCGTGCGAGGGCTGCGGCTGCACGGTGTATCCGGGCTCGACGCAATGGCAGACGTCTATCGGGGGCTGGAGGGCGTGGTCGCTGCCCCGATGTTGCCCTGCCGTACCGGTGTCGTGTACGCCGGGCTGTTCACCCCTGGCAGTCAGGGACCACTGCTCCTGGGCGAGTATGGAGCTTATACGATAGACGAGCTCGCGGACCTCCTCGCGGGAGCGGGCGGCGAGCGCTGCATCCTCTGCGGCCCGGCTCTTCCACGGTATGAGGAAGCGCTCGTGGCTGCCGCAGAATCTCGCGGGCTCAGAGCAGCTGCGGGGCTGGCAGGCTGGCCATCCGCGGTACGAATCGGACGCCTCGCCTGGGAGCGCCACCTCGTCGGCGCGATTCCGGCGGATCCGCTGGAGCTTGTTCCCCTCTACGTCTCGCCCCCACCCATCACCATGCCGAAAGTCCGGTAGAGGCGCGCCATGTGCTACTTTCAGCGGCGACCGAGGACCGGTACAAAGCGGGCTGTGAAGTCGCGGACCGATTGCGTGAACGAGAAGCCCGAATCGTCCGGCAGGCACTTCGGCGGAATGTCGATCCAGCTCTCGATCACAAACTGGTCCGGCGAGCCGCCCACTGCGCGGTACAGCTCTCCCTGCTTCATTGTAAGACGGTACCAGGTTGAGGTGTCGTCCGCCGGCGCGTTCGGAAAGTCGGCAGCCCAGTAGATCAGGCTGAAGGGGAGACGGCGGGCGCGGCAGAAGAGTTCGAGCTCTTTCACCCGCGCAAAGTCGAATGGGTGGCCATACCCATTTGCAGTATTCCAGTCGGGGTCGATGCGGAGGAAGTCGAGTCCGCGCACATGCAGCTGCGCGAGTCGCGCCTGGAGGGCAGTAACGAACCCCTCCAGATCCTGGACTGTCATGAAAGGGTAAGGCTCTATGTCTCCGATCGCGATCTTCGGGAAGGCTTTTCTGGCGGCCTGTATGAAGAGCGCGGTCTGCTCGACTGCGTAGCTGATCGGCTGGTGCAGGTCCTTTCGGGCGGAGCAGAGAGGCTCGTCCATTGCGACAGCGGTGAAAGGCGCGCCGAGCGCGGCGCATCGGTCCCAGAACTGCCGCTCCTTGCGAAACGCATCCTGGCCGGTCGTGCCCCAGGGCTTAATCGCGCCCACTTCCAGACCGAAATTCATTCTCCATTCGCGCATGCGCTTGAAGTAGGCGCGCAGCTCCTCGTCGGTGTAGGACTGCACGCTATAGTCTGCAACGGCGAGCACGTCTACTTGTTTTCGCGCCTGTGCCCACTGCTCTGGATGCTCGAAGAGCTCTCGAATATGCACTCCATCAGGCCCACGGTTTGGCATCATCCAGACACGGCCGGAATTCGGCGCGGCGGATGCGCTGGCTCCTGCGGCCAGTAAGCCCAGAGCAGCAAGCCACAGCCCCATTGTTCGTCGCATGGTAGTTCCCCTCTCCGCTTCGGTCGTGCGCGCTCCATGCTCAATTCGCGCCTCGATGCCCGATTGCCTGCCGCGACCCAATCGGGCGGCCGATTTGCCCGAGCCTGCCGGACGGGGAGGAGTCGCACGACGATGCGCGGAAAAAGCATTCAGCGGCGCACTCCGCGCCAATATACCCAGGCCCCTGGAAGGATGAACTCACTATGACTCCCGACGGCAAGATCGGAATTGCTCTCCTCTCATTCGCGCATGTTCACGCAGGTGGATATGCCGATCAAGTACGCGCGATGCCGGACGTGGAGGCGGTCGTTATCTGGGACGAGGACGCCGCCCGGGGCGAGGCTGAGGCCGCAGCGCGCGGCCTTCCTTTCGTGGCGAGCCTGACCGATGCCCTTCAGCATCCCGAGGTCGACGCGGTCGTTGTCAACTCGCCGACCGCGATGCACCGGGAGATTCTAGTGGCGGCGGCACAGGCCGGAAAACATATCTTTACCGAGAAGTCGCTCACCATCACCACGGCCGATGCCACGGAGGTGGTCACGGCGGTGGAGAACGCGGGCATTCAGTTTATGATTTCGCTGCCGTCGCGCGTGCGGCCGGAGATTCTGTTCGCCAAGCGGGTACTCGATCAGGGCCTGCTGGGCGATGTCACTACGATGCGCGCTCGGATTGCCCACATGGCGGCGCTCGACCACTGGTTTACGGGGGGCTCCGCCTGGTTCGGAGAGGTAGATCAGGCCGGTGGCGGAGCGTTCTTCGATCTTGGGTGCCACCGCGTGGACATTATGCGCTGGTTTCTTGGCGCTCCGGCGTCCGTGGTCTCCCAGTCGAACAACTTTAGCGGCGCTTACGATATTGACGACAACATGGTCTCAGTCATCACGTTTCGAAATCGGGCGATCGGTATCCTGGATGTCTCCTGGGTCCATCGGTTCGGCCCGAACCCGCTCGAGATTTACGGTACAGAGGGCTATCTCTCCATCGAGGCCTCGCCCGGCGGGCCGAAGATTCAGCTCATCAGCTCCCAACTGAGCCACGGCGATATTCAGGG
>JBBRJW010000379.1:0-4289 GCA_038218705.1 Chthonomonadales bacterium
CGAATAATCTTGCGGGACCAGACTGCCTATGTGATGTTGGCGACTGTTTGCAATGCGGATCGGAAAACCCCAGGGTCAACCTCTCCGGGGAGTACAATTGCCACAACAGATTGCCCAAACGCCTTCACGAGCAGATTCCGGGTTCCGCGCAAACTCCCGAATTCTACGCGGGCTTCCGTGCAGAGTATTTCACGTGAATGACCAAGGGCACCTCGAATTGGCGAGGCGACTGGCACCGCGTCGAATCGGTAGATGTTAGATTTCCGAGTGTTCGGGAATGTCGCCCAGTCCAGACGTAACCTAATGTCTGATGGATCGTTGGGCTTAGCCATCTTCCGGAAGCACAGAGCACCGCCCTCATAGGGCAGCTGTTCGAGAACTCGCCAGAGCAACGCGCGCGTCGAAACCTGTAATTCGCGCGCCTTCGCGTGAAGCTTCACAAGTGTTACCTGGTCCCACGACGCAAACTCGGCGATCGAGGAGCCCGGTATAAGCAGGTATGAGGCAAAGCGCTGACAGAATCGTTCCTCCTCCCGAATACCGACGCCCTCACTTCCCGCCCTATACCGAGTACCAGAGTACGTTCCTGTCGAGCGGTCACACAAGATGTGCGCTATTTCGTGGGCAATGGTAAAACGTCGGCGGACGGGCGCAGCGGCTTCATTGACGCGCATCAAGTAACCCGTGTTGGTACGAGTCAACGAGCCCTCGGACAAAAGCGGGCCACACTGAATGATCGCCCCTTCTGCTTCCGCAATGACCGCGACGGGCACCGGAATAGTCTCGACACCGTGACGGGCGCGCAGTTCATCCGCTAGTGCTTGAGGGCGGTCCAAGAACTCCCAGTTCAGATCGCGGCAAATCTCCATAGCGCCTCCCTAGCCGCAAGGCTCTCCCGGATCCGCATTCCAGGGGTCATCGCCGGTCGCCAGCGTGCCATCAGAAGGCTCCTCGTCGAGAGAAAGGCTGGTCTGGGAGCGGGCCTCCGCCCGCTGGCGCCACTCCGTCTGGCTGAGCGGGTGATCACTACGGAGCATAGTGTTCATTGGTCTTTCCAGAAGAACTTCCCGCTCTAACACACGATGAGCCTCCCCGGACATGCCCATCTCTTCTGCCGCCACGTTCATGTGTGTGAGGTTCACTGCGGCTTTCAGCAGGGAGCGCAAATCCGTAGCGATTAAAGAGACAGCCTTTTCCTTAAGGCACCGCTCGACATAACCTTCCGACAGCCCCCACTCCTTGCAGATGCTTTGAAACTGCCTATTGGTTTCGATACTGGCTACGACATTGGCTGGCAGTAGTTTCGGGATTTCGGACATATGGATTTCCTTCGTATTCAGCCCCTATGTACAACCATTATACTTCGGATGAGTGGACCTGTCAACTGCGGCTTCACTAGATATACGGTCTCGCCGGGCCCGCTTACGCTATATAGAGGGGTAAAACCGATTCACACACCGATCCATATAGTTATTGACGTGATTAATTGGCATCAATAGATGTCAGATCTCAACGACGGCGGACAAGTAGACTACTGTCTGTATTCATCACGCGTGGCCTTCCAGTAATATTGTTGCGGCAATGTACAGGGCATCACGGTATACCTGCCCCTGCATTGATCACCGGACGTTCCCGCGCCTAACCGGAGCGCAGCCCCGCGTAGCGGGGCGTCAGCCGTGGAAAGCATACACTCTGTACCGAAACGAGACTCACGTTGAATATCGGGATGGAACCAAGCACCCAGGGCGAAAAGATCATACCACCGATGACGCTCACTGGAACGTGACCCGCTTGCTACGTATGTCACAGAATCGGCGTGGCACCGCATGGCACTGATTATTTGGCGCATATCGCAACGCCTGGAAGCATTGATCTGGCGATAGTCGGAGCCGAAGCGCACATGGCGTGTGCAATCAACAACGGGCTCGTGGCAAGTCTATTGTGCATTCATGGAGCATTGGGCTCTCCTAACAATTATGAACGCCCGCTGGACAAGCCCGGATGGCCGGCCGCTCACGAGCCCTTCCTGGATCCCCGGCGCGCTGTTGTATTGGTGGCGCACCAATCAACGCCAGCCAAGCAGGCCGGACGAGGGATCATAAGGCCATAGTCAGCCGGTCCGCGATTCGGGAGGCTGTGGCCCCCGCGCTCGCTCCGGTTGTCCGGGGCGGCCGGTAGCTCCTAATGGGAGCGGATTTTTCACTATAGACTGAGGCTAAGATAGCCCACGATGATGAGCGAGGAATCGAAATGCAAAGCGAACGCACCGACATTGAGAATGCCGTGTTTAACGCACTTGGCCGTCACTTTGTGGCATTACGGTTCACTAAGCAACTGCCCGACGGTCGCCCTTATTCGGACGAAGCAACCACAGAGGAGCATAGCGTCTCTGGCTTTGTGGCGCTCGTTGGCCAGCACTGGTTTTTGATAACGGCGGGACACATACTGAGCGACATCAAGAAAGCGCGGGACCAGGGTTGCAAGATTGAGAACTTCCGCCTTGACGATGCCTACCGACCAGACGCCACATTCAAGCATGCTGATGCAATCCCACCGTTCGACTTTGACCGCGCTCCCAAGCATTACATTGACAATAGGCAAGATGGCGATTACGCGGCTATTTGGATTGGCCAGGTTTACCAGGACCTGCTCGCAACGAACAAAGTTTCGCCACTGTCGAGACGTGACATGGATCTCGTGAACTCCACAGTGAAACCGCGCGGGCATTGGCTGGTTGGCTTACCGACGGAGCTGATGAGCCAGGATGACAATGGTGCCACTATCCGCCATCGGAGCTCACTTGTAGTCATTCAGGCAGAAGCAATACAATTCGAGGACCTCCCTGCGGCCATCGTGGCTGAAATCGACTCCGAGCCCACAGCCCGAAGCGATTTCTTCGCCAGGATACCGCCAGCGGATCAATTACAAAGTGGCGCGGGGTCGGGCCTAACTGATATTGCCGGTCTTAGTGGTTGCCCTATCTTTTCCTGGCACCGGCAACTGGACAAGGTCTGCAACTACCGGGCGGTCGCAGTGCAAAGCAGCTGGTGGCCGTCTGAGCGAATTATTCGGGGATGTCCGATCATCCGTTATGTTGATGCGCTCGACAAGACTATCCAGACCGCGGAAGCCAAACTGAAGGAATGCAATGCAAGGCAACCCTGAAGCAGGTGTTATGCCAGCGCGACTTTGAGCCCTTATGCATCTGATTCCTCGGTGGCGCGAAGTGGTGCAGGATAGCGGCAGCGCCTCAAAGCCCGTACAGAGCGGCTACGCGCTCATTGATCTCGGCCTCCTAAGGCTGGCGATCGTAGCCTACGAAGTCGCCGGCAGGCAGCTTCTGGTCACCGGCGGGCTCCTCGCCGGTGGCCCGCTTGTCGCGCGGTACCGCCACGTCCATCGACCCGATCTTCCGCAATGGAATGGGCTGAACAGGCAGGGGATCCGGCAGACCCGTGACCGAAAGGCGTCCGGCGATCCACGCCTCCATGCGCGCGGTCAGCTCAGCCACGATCTCCGGGCGTTCAGCCGCGACACTGTTCAGTTCGTCTGGATCGCGGCTCAGGTCATAAAGCTCGACTTCCGAGCTTCCGTGGAGGTCAGGAACTTCCAGCGGCACTATCAGCTTCCAGGTCGCAGTCCGGACTCCGCGCTTCTTCATCCACGTGTTTTCAGTGATGTGCAGAAAATCCGTTGTTCCGCGCGCCACAGGGGCCAGAGAATCGATCAGAGGGGTGAGGCTCTTCCCCTGCATGCACTGCTCGTCGGCGATGTGGCCAAGATCCAGGAGTTCGAGAATCGTTGGCGCAACATCGAGCATCGTTGTCATTCCGCCGATACGCTTGCCCGACGGGAGCAGCTTCGGACAGCGTAAGATGAGCGGGATATGGATGTTCGTATCATAGAGGCCATGATGGTCGAACCAGCAGCCATGCTCGTCGAGCTCCTCGCCATGGTCCGCGGTGATCACCAGCAACGTATCGTCCGTTAGCGCGAGTTCGTCGAGCCGGGTAAGCACCTTCGCGAAGCAGGCGTCCATGTATGCGATCTCGGCGTCGTACTGTGCCTTTGGATACTCGACATCCGTAACTCCGGGCATCCACTCCGCAAAGTAACGGTTGAAGTTGTCGAAATCCCACAGCGCATCCATGCTCGTATTCGTCACGTCCTTCTCGTCGCCCTGGTAGAACATCCGGTGAAAGGGCGCGGGTGGCAGATAGGGCGTATGCGGATCCCAGAAGTGGAAAAAGAGGAAGAACGGATTGTCCTGTGCTGCCGCGGCGTTGAGC
>JBBRJW010000380.1:0-4278 GCA_038218705.1 Chthonomonadales bacterium
GCCGCACTCAGGCATGTGTCCCTCAACCTCCTCAAGCGTGACCAGACCACCAAGGCAGGCATCAAGACACGCCGACTAAAAGCAGGCTGGGAGAATACATACCTCGAACACCTGCTCCTAAATTAAGATGCGTTCGCCCTGGCGAAATCCCGGCCGCCCGGTTAACAGGGCCCGATGGCAGCTCGGTACGGACGGAGATGGGAAGGTTTGCGGGGCGCGCCCGGTGAATGAGTGGGGGAGCGCGGGCTCGCCTCTGCGGAGCGCGCGATCTCAGCGAGCGGCCATCTAGTCCGAAGTCCCTGCGCTATCCGGGTTATCCCGAGGACTGGCGCGGACCCTGCCGCTCTGAAAGCCCGAGGTACGCCCGATGAGCTACTCCCTCCCTTCCCAGGAACGCGAACGCCTCCGCAGCCTCGCACGCCGTCAGGTAGAAATCGCGTCCCTCCCCGTTATGCAGCGGCGTCGCCAACTCTGGACCGACATGAACGATGGCGTTGAGGGGGCTCGACCGCCATTCGCGATCGAGAGCTGGACATTCGACCGCGACTTTCTTCCAGGCTCGCTCTTCCAGTGCGCAACTCCCTACGGTCGCCAGTTGGAGGGAAAGTTCCTGCGAGCCATCCGGCACCACGAGGTTCTGAATGACGATCACGTCTGCCCCACTACCCTCGATATGGGCTGGCACGTATGGTGTGATCCCTTTGGCATCGATATTCCCACGGAGTACGCGAAGGACTCTGAGGGCCAGACCGTAGGCTACCACTTCGACTGCCCAATCAAGGACCTGAAGGATGGCTTCGACATGGTTCTCCCGTCGACATTCGGGGTGAACCGTGAAACGACCATGGAGGAGAAGCACTTCCTGGAGGAGACCTTTGCCGACATCCTGCCAGTGGTGATCCGCTCGGGCGTCTACGCCGGCAACTGCATCACGCAGAGGCTGGTGCGGCTGATGTCCATGGAGACATTCTTCATGGCAATGTACGACTGCTCGGAGACGCTCCATGCGCTGATGGGCCAGCTGCGTGACGATGCCCTGCGGATGGCGCGCTGGGCCGAGGCCGAGGGGCTGCTGGTCCTCAACAATGAGAACCAGGATACCTGCGGCACCTGCTACAACTTTACCACGCTGCTGCCAAAGAAGCCGGTCTCCCCCGGATGCGTGCGCCTGACCGATATGTGGGCTGCAATGGACAGCCAGGAGACGGTCGGGGTTTCACCGAAGCTCTTCCACGAGTTCTGCTTCCCCTACTACGCGTCGCTCGCGAGCCTGTACGGGCTAGTCTACTGGGGTTGCTGCGAGCCCGCGCACCCGATATGGGAGCGCTCCCTGAGCCACCTTCCGAACTTGAAGTCGGTGTCGATCTCGCGCTGGGCCGATCAGAACTACATGGCGGAGGCCCTGGATGGCCGCAACATCGTCTTTTCGCGAAAGCCGAATCCGAATCTACTGGCGGTGGATGTTGAATTGAATGAAGGCGCCTGGGCGGCGGAGATCCGCTCCACGCTCGACGCGGTGGCCGGGAAGCGCGTCAACTTCGAGCTGATCGTGCGGGACGTCTACTCGATGCACGGCAATCTCGAGAAACCGAGGAGGGCCGTCGAGATCGCCCGCCAGGAGATCGACCGGGTTTACGGGCGCCTCTCGCCGGCGTAAACCCGGTGCGGCGCACCTTGCGGGCGCAGGCCGGGGCTAGCGCCGAATTGCCAGATAGAGGGGCGAGGGGCCGAGCCGGACCGAGCCGCCGGCCAGGCTTACGGGAGTGCCCACGAGATCGCAGGCCGCGACCACCTGCACGCGCGGGATGCCCAGCTCGCGCAACGAGACGGAGATGGACTTCCGCGGGTAGGCCCAGACGACCAGTAGGTCCGTTTTCGGGCCTTCGAATCGATAGACTTCGATCCCATTCCGTGATGCCGACCCTGCAAAGGGCAGGCCGCGGAGCTGCCGGGCCATTACGGCGTAGGCGATATAGGAGGGCTTCGGATGGTCGGGTAAGGGAACGGCCTTACGGCCGTTCCCTCCCCTAAGAACCGTGCATGCCCGTTTCCGAGCACACGGCTCAAGCCTCTCTAACGCCCCGTTAAGGACGCGGCTCGGATGTCTGGACAAGTGCATACTATGCACCTGTCCTCCGCCTCCGCCTTCACGATACGCGCCTGGAGCCGACACACGTGCTCCTCCGGCCTCAGCTTGCGCTTCGGCCAGTCGGGTTTGCGGGAAGCTGCACCGGTTCCTTGCGGTTCCGCCATCTGTCGTAGCCTCCTGAGATCGGTTGATCAGGTTATCTCGTGATGAGAGACCCGAGGGAAGTCTGCCCGCTTTCGCGTGGAGTGATATCGCAACTCCTATCCGCCCCATTACAGTGCGGCATTCGCTTGCTCCCTCATCCTCTACCCGCACCGTCATTGTCCGCCTTGCGGCTTTCTACCCCGAGAGGAACGATACGGGCTTACCATGTTCCGCACAGATGACAACGATCGGTTTAGGCTCCCTCTATGCGCCGGCAGTGTGTTTCTCCACGGTAGGAGAGTAGGCAGCCCCTACGCCCACTGCGCTGCCATTTTTGGCTCAGGCCTGAAAGCATCTTTGGCCTGCTCGACGTAACGACGCTTTAGTTGAGGATTTGCATATGCTAGCCATGCCGACCACTCTTGCCCCTTGCCGCCTTGATGCTGGCAGCGAGACCGTCTCCTCGCGGTTTCGGCCTTCCTTTCGGACGGGATACGTTGTCCGGGTGCTTCGCACGGTTCGTTGCCTCACCGCACTTCCCCGTAGAGTACTGGCGGTGGAACGCCAGGTCGCCTCGGATTGTGTCCGGGCGACAATCATCTGTGCGCCTTCATGTCGCACGCCATCGGCATCATAGGTCGTCGCGGTACTCTGGTCGGCCGCGTTGCCGCCGTCTGCGACTCCCTTGTACCTTGTCGGGTTGCCAACGGAATCATACGCGACCGCGTTGTTGTAGCCGCCCGCTCGACCCGACTGCTCCCCCGTCAATTGGCTCAGCCTGTAATGGCCGTAGCTCATGGCGCCGGAAAGCGCAGCCAATCCGGGGACGCTCACCGACACGCTCGTCCGGTTGCCTGCGCCATCGTATGAGATCGGGCCGAACCTGCTGAGCGGCGGACCATTTCACTCCCCCGCCACGGTTTGGCAGCGCGGTCAGGTTGCCGGTCGCCGTACTGCTGTGCTCGGCGGTGGCCACACTGCCGGAGCGCAGGTGGGGGGCCAGCTATTTGATGTCAAAAGTAGATACACCGCGGCGCGCTGAGCCCTGATCTGCGTTAGAAGGCGCCTTGACATTAATGTCCGAGCTCGCGGGCCGAACAGGTTCGGCGGGGACGATATCCAGCAACCCCGCTTTGGCACGAGCTGTCGGTGTGAGAAGATCCCCGCTAGGCCCGCTGGCCGGACGCAATGCGAACTGGTGTTGTTCAGCTGCATGAAAATCGCTGATAAGGACGGCCTTGATCCGCTCCGCCTGCTTCGCGCAGGGGATAGTCGCGCACATGCTGGCGAAGCGCGCAATTGAAATCAGGTCAGCCTGTTGCAGGTCTCTCTCGAGAAACGCGAGCGCAAGACGAGCAAGATCAGGATGCCTGCCGATTTGCGGGTGATCCAGGATGGCCCACAGTGCCTCCCGCGGAACCGCAGTTGCGCCGACCGCTCCCTCCGCCTCGGTACGAAGAATGGCGGTAAGCAGGTCGAGTGCGCGCTCGGTGGTATCCGGGCCCATGCACGATAGCCAGCTTACGATTGAAGGCAGCCGCGACAGATCAGAATCCCGTCCGGCGTCAATGGCTACCCGGCCGATTCGCGCGACGAACCAGAGCGCCATGACCAACCACATGGCCACGCCGACAAGGATGGCGATCGCCGTGCGCTCCGGATCGATTGGAAGGCCGATGGCCTGAAACAGGTCAATCAGCACTACCGGGTAGATGCAAGCGGAAACGACGAGGCCATCCAATAGCTGCATTCGCCGACGTGTTGGAGGTATCCAGTGGCCAAACCAACCACGTGAATTGTTCCGGGTTTTCAACGGCAGAGTTCCTTCCGCGTTACCTTTCAGGATGGTGGCCCAAGCTCCTGCACTGCCTCAGGACGGCAACGAAAGCTCAGGACCTACGGGAATGCAGGCTGTTCAATGCCTCAACGCAGGCATCATGCAGGGCGAACGCATCTTAATTTAGGAGCAGGTGTTCGAGGTATGTATTCTCCCAGCCTGCTTTTAGTCGGCGTGTCTTGATGCCTGCCTTGGTGGTCTGGTCACG